>JARRPN010000141.1:0-8490 GCA_037382875.1 Calditrichaceae bacterium
TGTTTTTTACACCCGAATACAATTAGAATAGCAAATATTAGCAAACATGTTTTTTGCATACTAATCTCCTACGTATTGCATAAAGTCAGGAAAACCGCTTTCAGTCCATTTTACGATTCGAGCACGTGTTGCGCGATTGGGATCGGATAATTCATGTCCCTGAATTTCCTTGTAATCACGGGCATGGTAAAACATGACCACTGTTTCTCCATCCTCAGCAATAGTAAATGAATTATGCCCGGGTCCGAATCTGTTTAAATCTTCATTGGTATAAAAAACAGGACCCGGAGACTTTTTCCAGTTGGAACCTTCCAGTAAATCAGCTTCTGCATCAATCCACAATAATCCCATACAATAGTTATGATTGGTAGCGCTGGCTGAATAGGATACAAAGATTTTTCCGTTCCTTTTAATTACTGCCGGCCCTTCATTTACATTATATTTCATCCGTTCCCAGTTAAATGCAGGCTCTGATAAAACCACTTCCGGACCAGTAAGCGTAATCGGATTTTTCATTTCAGATAAAACCAGCGCTGTGCCGTGCTCACCCCCCTTTATATTTTGCGCCCATATCAAGTATCTCTTACCTTTGTGTTCAAACGTTGTGGCATCCAGCGAAAATGATTCTATGGCGGTTTTTATCCTTCCCTCTTCTTTCCATTCTCCTTTCAAGGGATTCTCTGATGGATTGGATAATACCCATATCCTGATGTTCCAAATATGTTCTGCTTCACCAGCCGCAAAATAAATATACCATTTTCCGTCAATCTTATGTAACTCAGGCGCCCAGATATGATGCCCCATTACGCCTTCCTCATGTTTATGCCATATTTCTTTTTCTTCAGCATCTTTTAAACCATTGATGCTATTAGCCTTTCTTATAACAATGCGGTCATATTCCGGCACAGTAGCAGTCAAATAATATGTTCCATCCTCTGTTTTAAATACCCAGGGATCAGCGCGCTGCTCTGCAATGGGATTATCAAATTCAAGGGATTGTGGAAGAAGATAATTGGGCATTATAATCAATATTATAATCAGCAGACTAATTCTAATGAAGTTCATAATCAATCCTATTTTGATTAGATTATTTAGTAATCTCATAATACTTTCCGTATCCATCCGGATTGATAGCAAGTTGATCAACCACGATTCCGGTTTGATTTACATAAACTTTTAATATATGACTCCCTGTTTTTTCAAATGTAACAGGATAAGTAACCTTCACAAAATTTCTTAAAACATTTTTCTTCCATGCTTCGCTTCTCCCTTTGGTGTTTAAAGAAGACACCTTGAGAATTTTACCATCAATTTCGATCCAAAGCTTTTGGTCAAAATTATTAGAATGCGTGGGAAGACAGCGAATTTCTATTTCATACCTTCCTGTTTTCTCAACATCAAAATGGTATTCCAGATAGGGCGATTCATTTTCAAACATATGATTATCAAATGGAAATAACGTAACGCTTGAATCGCTGTATCCCAATCCTTCTATTACCTTCCATACAAAATTACCGGCATTCACACTTTTTGTATAATCAGCAGCCTGAATAAATACAGGTTTTAAATATTGCTTTTGATCCATGGGTTTGGTCTTGTTTTGAAAACTATCTGACAAATGATATTTGGGCATTGCATAAGCAGGCAGATCACGGGGATGCATGGACATTATATTTTGCCACTTTCCGCCGTTTATCTCATTGTTATATTTAACTGTGAGTTTCTTAATATAATTGTATGCTTGCAGTGATTTTTCGCTCAATATTTCTTTTTGATTTTTATCATTCGATAGAACAGCTTGTTGTGCATATAAAAATTTGTAATTCATCAATGCAGCGCCTTTTACAGGATACTCAACCAGTTGAAAAAAGGCATCCTGCCTTTCTTCCGGAATATAAGGTTTAATTTTTTCGACATTATTAAACAATGCTTTGTATGAATCAATTCGGTGCTGCAGTTCATTGTTATTGCTGATTGTAAATTCTGTCATTTTTGTTGGTGTAATGGGTTCTGTCCGGCTCCAACCCATAAATTCAGGTTTTCTTAAAAACGCAAGCCGGTAATATTCATGCAGCACATCGGCTATTTCCCGACCCTTTTCCTGACCAAATTCCCGTTTGCTCCAGTTAATCAAATGTGTCTTTATCGTCGTTTCACTTATACTATCAATATCCCAGGCCAGGTCCAGAAAGAATTCCATGTTATATTCTGCAGGTTTAATATCACCCACATTGGCAATCCAGATTTTTCGAGCACCATTTTGATAGGCTCTTGTTATTTCATACCATATCAATCCGGGCTGGGTTGAGGATAGCCATAGATAATCATGCGGCCGTCCCCAATAGCTTAGATGGTAATATACGCCGCTGCCTCCGCTTCGCTTTTGCTCTGCTTCATTACCTAATCTGCGTATATAACCATAATTATCGTCTGTCCACATTAAAGTTATATCGTCCGGAACTTTTAATCCGGCATTATAAAGGTCCAATACTTCTTTGTATGGAATGAATACCTGCGGAATATGTTCGATGGATTTGTGCAAGGTGTTTTTGAGTATAACGCGCTGATCTTTGATGACTTTTTCAAGCATTTGCACTTTCTCTTCCTGCGAAACATTCCCCTCCATACCGGAATCATGAACGCCTCGCATACCCATAGTAATGATTAAATTTCCGTTTTTAGCTTCGGATATGCGTTCCTGCCAATATTCTCTAATCCTTTTGCTATTTGTAAAGTAATTGAAGGGACCATCTACATCTTCATTCCATTCATCCACATTATTTCTTAGCATGGGTTCAGCATGGGATGTGCCGATATAAATGTAATATTTTTCAGCCATTTCTTTATTGCCCGAAATGCTGAAAAATGCTTTTGTACAGGGATGCATCGCTGGCCAGATCGTATTGGCTTTTAATCTTAGAAGTAATTGAAATATTTTTTCATATGTTTTAGGTCCAATATCTTTAATTTCAGGTTCAAATGTATGTGCCGCCCACGGTTGTAATCCCCAGTCTTCATCATTTAAAAAAATACCCCGGAATTGAACGGATGGGCTTTCTGCAATTCCCGTCACCGGTAAATCCAATTCTATAAATCCCTTTTTCTGCGGTGTTACATCTGCCCACCATTTCCAGGGTGAGATGCCTATTCGTTCCGCTACTTCAAATATTCCATAAACGGTCCCCCTGATATCACTGCCGACAATAAACAGGTCATCCTGATGTTTTTTAATGAGAAAAGATTCCCATTTTTTCTGCATTTGGTCCGTAAAATTTTCAGGTAGACTTTTTATCAGTTTGTCGTCAAATTTACCGATATAAATTCCTTTGGTGTTTGGATAGAATTTATCAGTAAACTTGACTTTAATATCCTTACCGGTAATTTGTCCAATATCTTCAGCAAAATCTTTTGTAGCCCACTGAATAAGATCATTTGAATTTACATCCACATAAATATAAACATCTGGAGATTTCTCTTCGATGATAAATTCAGAACGATTCATGGTATTACACGAGAATACTAAGAGTGGGATGATGGTTAATAATATGTATTTTTTTATTATGTTATCTCCAATAAATAACAACAATGATTTCCAAATATTTGACTTTATTCAATATTTTATTTTCTACTAATTTTTTGGTGGTTTCAGGGTTATATATGTAGGTTTATTATGATTACAAGTAATCATGCCGTTTTTATAATTTAATTCGACAACTTGAATTGAACTCCGGCGTTTTTCATACCAGTTCTCATCCTTAATGGAATCGACACGTCCCGGGTGTGTAAAATAGAATAGAAATGCTCTGCCATTATTAACAACAACATCAGGATGACCTCCCTTAACACCATCATCTTTTCCAGTTCCGGGCGTTTCCAGAAGATTGCCGGATATCCTTTTCCATGAATATAAATCATCAGATTGATATACAGCCAGACCCTGCCATACATCTGTTAACATCCAGTATTTATCTTTCCATTGAAAAACCTTGGGTCCCTCGCCACCTTGGTCTCCAACGGCTTTACCTTTATCTTCCCAATGGTAAAGGTCTTTACTGTCTGCAAAATAGATAGATTTTCTGTCTCTTTCATTGTTATACCACATACGCCAAATCCCATCAGGCAATCGGAATACACAGGCATCTATGACCTTATCGTTAGCAAGTTCCAGTTGAGATTCGTATTTCCAGTGTATCAGGTCTTCACTGGTCAGGTGGATAATATTCCGTGGATGATTCCAGTCTCTGAATATACCGGGGACATATGTGAGATACATATGATATATGCCCTTATGCTCAATCACTTCCGGTGCCCAATGTGTTTCATCAAATGGGATATCACATGTATCCCGGTACTGCCACGTAATTCCCCCATCTAAAGACTCGGCGATTCCGATGCGCGTTCCATGTACCCAGGTTACACCATCAAGCCCTTTTACGTTTGCACGACGATTTGTGTAAAACATGAACCATCTACTTTCTTTCTGATTCCATATAACTACAGGATCAGCAGCACCGTCATAAATCGGATCACGATATAATGGTTTGGAAGCCATTTTGCCGGTTTCAGTTTTATCCTGATCACAGCTAATAAAAATTACTGAAAATATAAAGAATACAATAAGAGAACGGATCATCACTTTCCTCATTTTTATTTAAACATAATTAATTGAATCTCACATAAAAATTTTTATCACAAGTACATATTATGGTTGCATATGCTTTTGAAGAAAATCCAGAATCACATTCCAATCAGTTGGATATAGTCCATGTCCACCATCATGCATGTAAAAACCTATATCGTTTAAAATCGGTTCACCGGCGGAAGGCATCTGATTCGTGTTGAGTCCTTCCTTTCCTAGCAATTTGTATACAGGTTCGGCTGCTTCAGCAGCAAGAAATTCTCCGTAGGGATCTGACCATTTATCTGTATTTCCCGTTATAAGCAGAACAGGACGCGGCGCAAGCAGGCTTATAAGCATATGGGAGTCTACCGGAAGTGCATTTACATCATTTCCATATTCCTTATATTTTGGAGTAAACCAATAATAGTATCGAGTCGGAGCTGCAATATGGGCAATGGTTTCACCATAATTTCTTCTGCTGAGAGCCGCGCCACTCTCTCCCGAACATATCGGGATGACAAGAGCAAATCGCGGATCTATTGCACCGGCCCATAAGACAGTTTTACCCAGTCTGGAAACACCTGCTATTGCGACACGGTTAGCATCGACAGATTCGTCTGTTTCAAAATAATCAAGAGCACGACTCAATCCCCAGCTCCACGCTGATATTGATCCCCATGTGCATGGTTCCGGTTGGGAATTATTCATATTATTGAATATACTGCGAACTCCATACTTGGTATCGTCCGGGAAATCCGGTTCGATATCACCGTAATACACCGTTGGATGTACCGAAAATACTGGCAAGGGTTTAGTAGTCTTGCTCGGTACGTACATTAACAAATCCATCTTGGGCTCATCAGCGTTGTTTGAAAAATAGATCGTTACTTGCGTACGTTCTGCTATTCCATCAAATGCCGAAATTCCATGTTCAAATACTTTAAATCGAATATTTTCCGGAGCCGGAGGCGATTGACCAAATTGATATTGTTCGAAAAGTTTAAGGACTTCTTTGCGTCGTTTATTCATCCAGATTTCAGCATCGTCTACTATTTGACCATCCAAACATATTAACGGATCAGGGAGTGAATATTCATTGACATTTGCTTCCGTATAATTTACAGGTATTCCGGCAACACTATCATCCGGTGAATCAGCGATTTGGCTTTGTGCAAAAGATATAAACAGAAATATTATTAATAAAAATAGCCTACTTTTTAAATAATGTATAAAGAGCATAACTTTCTCCTTAATAATAAAGTCAGTTTGTAAGTACTGAATTTATTGTAACTGGTCCAATCAGCCCGGACTCCTGCAAAGGAGGAGGAGTGCCAAAAAAACGGATATTTTTACTTTCAGCGGGAAGAATTTTGTGCTTTACTTCCTGATTACGGTCGCCAAGTAAACGATTTGTCCACTGATTGGTTACTTCGATTTGAATTTGATTTTCTCCTGGTTTTAGAATATTTGTGATGTCGAAGGTATAAGGAGGTTTCCAGCAAATTCCCAATTCCTGATCATTGATCGTAACTCTAGCAACATCCATTACTTTGCCCATATCTAGTATGACTTTTGTATCTTTTTTAAACCAATGCGCAGGGACATTAATGGATTTTTTATATATAGCTGTACCGGAAAAGTATTTCACTCCTGTATCTGCAAACTCGGTCCAGCACTGTAATTTTTCAATTTGAATTTTTCCAGGCGCTCCAGTATTAGCCGGAAATTCCATTTCCCAGGGGCCCTTTACAACTTCTATATTTGTTTTGCTCTCTTTTTGTAGAGTATGAGATGACTTCATGGCAGGTTCCTGGAAAACAACAAAAGCTGAACCGTGTTGCGGAAGAGTCAATGATACGGTTGTCAGACTGTCAATAATCATGTAACTCGCAGGTTTACGATCACCTGTATCACAAAACCAAAGTTCAGGTTTTTTCCCACTTACGCGGAACCGCATATCGATATCCTGAATATGGTCTGAACCATTGACTACGAAATAAATATCCATATCTTTGGCATTACGATGGATCCAGTATAAATTCCTGTCCAATGCCTGACTGAATTCAACATCCTTTGGAATATTCAATGAGACGAGCACATCGGATAGCGGCAGCCCCCAAACTACCAGGCCCTTGCCAACCTGGCGCTTGGTTCGGCTGATTCCGTCAAGATCTCCCCATATTTTTTCAGCAAGTGATTGTACTTGTAAATCAACATTTGGATATCCCGTAAGACTTGGAGAAGCTACAGGTTTTGGGCCAACAATCGTGGCACCATTTTCAACCAGATGATGTATTTTTTCGATAACAGGCAAGGTCATCTTGTCAATTGGCGGTAAAACTAAAATACGATAATGCATGCCATCTGGAAGAACAAGATCTCCGTTTTCATTCACAGAAATCCGATTAAGCAGAACATCTGTATTTATAAAATCATAGTCATGACCTTCAGGTGGTTTAGGGATAAGCCCTGCACCCCAGATAGGCATGGTGGAAGGAGCACCCTCATTTAACAGATATGCAATATCAGCAACAAACTGACCTTGCTGTAACATAAAAGATGTACGTGTCAGATAATCAATAAAAGGTTTAGCCTCTTCCGCCCATGTGATATTTCTATGAAAATGGGTACCGACCATTGTATTCCCGGGTTTTGTATCCAATGGTTGATGTGCTGAGGTATGAAAAACCAATCGGTTAACACCCTGGCAAAACCAATAATCAGCAATAGTTTTTAAGGTATACGGGGATTCATAATTACCACCAGTAAATGCTTCAGCCGCTACAATATTTTTTCCGTATACATGGGCTGCTGAGGCAGCGCCTCTGATATCCTGAAAATACATTAATTCAGGGTGAAGAGCTTGTACCCAGAATTCCCCCATAGGTATATCCATATATTTTTTGCAAAGCAATGCATCTTCAAGAATTTCCAGTGAAATCCCAGATGCTTCCCCATAAGTACCTATACCCTGTTTTCTCAAAAAGTTCGATATGGTACCGTAATGATTTTCCGCAAACATATCCGCAAGCGTACGACGGAAATCCCAAAGAAACCGGTCACTTACTTCGGCACTTTCAATTACACGACCGGTAAGCGCAGGGAGGTATGGAGTAGCATCATATCCACGACGACGCTGAAATTCTGCTATCATATCATCCGTCCAATTTTGCATGCCCGCTTCCCAGCTGTCCATCAGAATATAGCGTAGACTTTTACCATAGAGTGATCCAAGTGTCGAATCGATCGGTTGCATATAATCCCGGATATATTCTTGCGTATGTTCACGACTGAGTTTATCCACTTCATAACCGAGACCTGTTGGCATTGCCGGGCGATTTTTTGCTCCGGTGAGCGAATAACCTAATCTAAGAATAGTCCAGTCACCTTCAGGAACA
Source organism: Calditrichaceae bacterium (assembly GCA_037382875.1). GTDB lineage: Bacteria > Calditrichota > Calditrichia > Calditrichales > Calditrichaceae > JAFGKZ01. The sequence goes on from JARRPN010000141.1 coordinate 8,020, forward strand.
TCCCATTGTAGATTTCCATATTGATCCATAGCTGAGGTTAAATTAATCATATTCTTATCCCGGATAGCAGCATCTGTTGGAACCAACGGTGTCGGAACCGATTCGTATTCAAATAGATGCCTAAAGCCCGCCTTCTCTTCCCAGCGGTGAATTCGTGGCTCCGAGTGTAAAATTGCCTCGGATAATACATATTCAGATAAGTGTCTAGGAGGAGACTGATTCATCGTTTCAGCAGGACCAAGGGGTGCTCCGGTTATTTCAATCCGGTAAAATTTTGCACTTGTTTCCGGAAATGCAAATGTCCGGGCCCAGCCCTGACGATAAAGTTGTGCCCCCGGTAGCGTTACCAGGGTATTAAAATTCTTTCCATCATTGCTTGCCAATAATCTGCCGACAGGTCTCGGTTATGAAGTGGATAAACTCAGTCGTGAACATACGCAAGAATATATCCGGGATTATATGCAACCGATC
>JARRPN010000142.1:0-9739 GCA_037382875.1 Calditrichaceae bacterium
TGAGTAAACTACCGCGGATAGACTTATATGTTACTGTTCCTTTATCTGCCAATTGGCTATTAAGATATTTTACAGCAGCTTTTTCGAGAACCGTAGTTTGAGAATATAGAAATAGCAGAACTCCTACTGAAACTAATACAAATAGGAAAATGCCCAATAGGATATAAATAGTACGTCTAATCCACTTATTTTTAATTTTCTTTAGCATTTTTTTACTCTGCTACGACTCCAAAAGATTTGGCAAATTGGATCCGTTTATTAATAGATGGATGACTGTGAAATAAAAATTCAATCACTGGGTGTGGTGATTCATCTGCTAAATTGATTTTTGCTAACTTTTTCATTGCCGTTAAGAACGCTGCAGGATTTGAACTTTTTTTCAAAGCATAAGTATCAGCCTGCCTTTCGTGCGATCGGCTTAGCATATTTGTTAAAGGGCTACTAATCAGGCTGATGATTGTTAAAATCAGAAATAATAATGGCAGTGCAGCCAGATCGGTTTGCCCGTTAAATCCTATTTGGTTTAACATGTAATTATAAACCAAATGTGCTATGAATAGACTTAAAAAACTGCTTACAGTGCTTATTGCAACATTAATCATTAAATGTTTATGGACGTAGTGCCCGACCTCATGAGCAAATACACTTTCTATTTCATTTAATGAAAACTCATCCAGCAATGTATCCCCCAGAATGATGCGTTTTGATTTTCCCAATCCAGTAAAAGCTGCATTGGCTTTTTTAGTAGTTTTACTCATATTAAAACGGTAAACACCATCCAGCTTGAAATTACCCTCATCTGCCAGTTTTTCCATCCGATTTACTATATCCTCATTATCAAGTTTTTCAAATTTATAGAATATAGGTAAAATAACTACCGGGGCAATGCGGCCTATCAAAACAGAAAAGAAAAATAATGCGGTTGCCATCCAGATCCACCATGTATCAGGAAAATGGCCCAGGAGGTAATAAAACAGCAACAACAAGGGCACAGATAAAATAATGCCCACTAGAAAAGCTTTTATTTTTTCCCACAGCCAGGCCCAAAATGTTTGATTGGATAAGTTATAAAGATGTTCCATCCAGAATCCGCTAATAAATGATAATGGTACTGAGAAAGCAGAGACTATTAATCCTAATAGGCCTGTAAAAATTAGAAGCTGCAAATATACATTTCCCGACCAACTTAATGCCAAATTACGCAGCTGAACAGACCAGCCACCGAATATTAAGATTAAAACCAGTAAAATATATATAACAGTTTCTGAAATATTTAAAATTAATTTAATTCTTTCGTACTTTTTTGCCTGATTTCCTTGATCCATATCTTCCCTTAATACGATTTCTTTGATTATATCCAGTATAGTAAAAATTGTTTCAATCTGGCTTACTTGCCAATTTTACAAGCCTTTGAGCAATGTTGCAACAAAAATATTAACATATAATCTCCCTAAAATATTCATTACTTTATCATCCTATATTGATTTGGTAAATGATTTCAGCTTGCATCATTTATACACAGTCAGTAACTTTTCCAAACCTGAAACCTAAGGATAAAGTATATGGAAATTATTGATTTAAGAAGTGACACTCTGACAAAACCATCTCCCGAGATGCGGGAAGCTATGGCTTCAGCCGAAGTAGGTGATGATGTATTTGGTGAAGATCCTACTATAAATGCAATTCAGGATAAGATCATAGAATTAACTGGTAAGGATGCCGCTCTTTTTGTTGCCAGCGGAACTCAGGCAAATCAAATATCAATTAACGCTCACACTCAACCCGGCAATGAAGTTATTTGTGAATACCGTTCTCATATTTTCAATTACGAAGCTGGCTCGCCGTGTATGTTATCGGGAGTACAACTACACCCCATTTATGGTGAATATGGCACTATCAAAGAAGAAGAAATAATTGCATCCATTCGTAAATCAGATCACCATTTTCCGCAAACGAAATTAATAGCGCTTGAAAATACGCATAACCGCTGGGGTGGTACAATTTATCCCATAGAAAACATTGAAAAAACTTCAGTAATTGCAGCCGAACATGATATTAAAATGCATCTGGATGGAGCCCGACTTTGGAATGCATCTGTTGAAAGCGGCATACCAATCAAAACCTATGCCCGTTATTTTGATTCTTTATCCTTATGTTTTTCCAAAGGATTGGGTGCACCTGTTGGATCAATTATAGCTGGAAGTAAAGAATTTATTGAACGAGCACATTATTATCGTAAAGCCTATGGCGGTGGTATGCGTCAGGCTGGTATATTAGCAGCTGCGGCAATCTATGCGATGGAAAATAATGTGGAACGCCTCAAAGAAGATCATAAACGTGCACGAACATTGGCTGAAGCTGTTAACGAAATGCCCGGTTTTGTAGTAAACCTGCGTACAGCTCAGACTAATATAGTTATAATTGATACCAGTTTAAGTGGTAAAACAGCTCCAGAGCTGACAGAGAAAATGCTTGAAGAAGGAGTTAAAATGACTGCTTTCTCCCCTACCCGCATTCGTGCTGTGACGCATTTACATATTACTGATAATGATATCGATAAAACCATAGAAATATTAAAAAGCATCGCATTAAGACGTTCCCAGAATTGAACCATTTTATTATTTATAGCATACTTTTGGAGTTCTTAATTTGCACATAATAATTATCGGCGCGGGTGATGTTGGTTATAACTTGGCTAAAATGCTGAGTTATGAGCGACATGATATAATCATTATCGAGAACAATCCGGAGAAATATGCCCGTGCTGCCGATGGATTGGATGCACAAGTATATTTAGCAAGCGGCAGCAGTTTTAAAATTTTAGAGAAAGCCGGTATCAAAAATGCTGATATGGTTGTGAGCGTAACCAATTCTGATGAAGTCAATTTATTAACTGCAATAATGGCTAAACAATATGGCGTAAATAAAACCATCGCCCGTGTTAAGAATGCTGAATTTTTAGATGATAAATCACCCGTTAATGCAGAAAAATTCAATATTGATCTGATCATACATCCCGAATCAGAGACTGCCGATGGCGCTGTCGCTTTGCTTAAACAAAGTGCAGCAACCGATGTTCTAGAATTTGCAGATGGCAGAATTATTTTAATGGGCATTCAATTGGATAGTGAGCTGCCCATTCTAAGAAAACCTTTATCGGAATTAGCAGAAACTTTTACTGAATTTCCATTCCGGACTGTCGCTATTCAAAGAAAAGATACTACCAAAATCCCAGGCGGTAACGATATATTCATGCGAAATGACCGTATCTTTATAGTACTGCCCCGAGAACATGCTCAGGATGTAATAAAACTTACAGGTAAAGAAAATGTTAAAATAGAGAATGTGATGATTCTGGGTGGCGGGCAAACAGGATATCTAATTGCCCGAGAACTGGAAAAAGACTACAATGTTAAAGTCATTGAATCCAATACAGGTAAATCTACCCGATTGGCCGAGCAATTGAAAAAATCGCTGGTAATCAAAGGCGATGGCCGGGATATTAACCTGCTTGCGCTGGAAGGTATCATCGATATGGATGCATTTATTGCTGTGACGGGTGATGATGAAACCAACATTGTATCATGCCTCGTTGCCCGACATCTTCAGGTACCAAAAATTATTTCTCTAATCAATAAAGCAGATTATACGCCAATCATACCAACGATTGGTATTGATGCCTATATATCAAAGCAACTATTAACGGTCAATAGTATTTTAAAATTTATACGTAGAGGTTCAGTTGTAAGTGTCGCTACAATCCCGGGAATTTCAGCAGAGGCTATTGAGCTTATTGCTAATATGGGCTCAAAAATAACCAAGAAACCTATCAACCAGCAGAAAATTCCAAAAGACGCTATCCTAGGTGCTGTAATGCGTGGTGAGGATGTTTTTATACCTATAGGGGAAACAAAAATAAAAGCCGGTGATAAAGTTGTGTTGTTCGTAATGCCATCCGCTATTAGCGAAGTTGAAAAACTTTTTGTGTAATTCCATATGATCAATTACAAAGCTGTCTTAAATATTCTTTTTGCCCTGCTAATCTTTTTAGCTATATCATTGATTATTCCTGCAGTGATTGCATATTTTTATGATGAAGGAGATTTTTCTTCCTTTTTTATTACAATTACAGGGATTATTTTAATAGGAGTTCCCGGCTATTTTCTTACACGCCATAGTACAGAATTACATTTAAAGGAAGGTTTTCTAATCGTTAGTAGCGGATGGATTTTATTTGCACTGATTGGAGCATTACCTTTTAAAATAAGTGGATTCATTCCATCCTATACGGATGCATTTTTTGAAACCATGTCTGGCTTTACGACGACCGGTGCTTCTATTCTGAATAATATTGAAGCCCTGCCACATGGACTATTATTCTGGCGATCTTTTACACACTGGCTGGGTGGAATGGGTATTATTTTATTATCGTTGGCTATTTTACCTTGACTTGGGATTGGTGGTATGCAGCTTTTTAAAGCTGAAGTCCCCGGCCCGACACCGGATAAATTGACACCGCGCATAAAGACATTACATTATAGAGCTTTACGCGGGAAACCATTGCTCTATTTTAAAGATCGGGAAGCTATTTTCTTTTTGGTTGTTATTTTTATTGCAATCATATTTATTTTAATTGATGTATTCCCGAGTACCTATGATAATTTTTTTGAAGGATTACAGAAATCAGTATTCCAGGTAGTCTCTATAATCACAACAACAGGTTATGGCACAGCGGATTATGAACAATGGCGATTTTCATCGCATGTCATTTTATTCATTTTAATGTTTATGGGTGGATGTGCAGGTTCAACCGGGGGTGGCATGAAAATAATACGTTCTCTTATATTGTTAAAGTTCGGATTGAATGAAATAAAACGCCTCATCCATCCTCAGGCTGTTTTACCTGTTCGTGTAGGTAATATGGTTATATCAAGAGAAATTGTTACAAATGTTGCGGGATTTTTTCTTCTTTATATTACGCTGTTCGTAATTGGTATAATGGTAATGAGTGGCCTCGGCCTGGATTTCGAAACATCTTTTGGAAGTGTTGCGGCAACTATTAATAATATTGGCCCAGGACTTGGTAATGTTGGGCCAACGGAAAACTATTCACAAATTCCCGTATTTGGCAAATGGTTTCTATCCTTTTTAATGCTGGCCGGCCGGTTGGAAGTATTTACAGTACTAATATTATTCACGCCGTCATTCTGGAAGAAATAGAAATCACCCCATCACGGAAAGAATGTTTGTAATGAAGCTCCCTCCGTTATTTTTACATGACGGGGTGAATCCTTTGCATTGCTCTAATACATCTGTGGATTAATAAAAATATAGTCTGAGAGGTGCGTAATTACTATACGGATTGAGTGAATTGCTTATTCTCATGTATGAATAGTAAATATTCTGGATAAAATGTAAAAAGCCCTGTAGAAAACAGGGCTTTTTTATGAAACGCATAATTCTAGAACTCAAATCCAAGTGTAAAATAATTATTGCCTTCAAATAATTCCATCTCTCTGTAGGCGTAATCAATGCTCAGCCTATTAGAACCTAAAGGTAATTTAACTCCCGCACCAAGATGCAATCCATATTGATAATCATCTTTATCATCACTAGAGTAAGCACTTGGAAAAAAAGGCAGGTTATAACCACCACGAAGGAATATTTTTTCTCCGAAACTATATTCAATACCACTTACCAGTTGATCAAAAGAATAACTGCTATTTACGTAATGGCTTACAATATTAGCTTTATGCATCTCTGAAAAATTATACTGATAGGCAATACCAATCTGCAGACTGGTTGGAAGTTCATGTTCAGCCATATCCAATTTGGTTTTACGTGTTGTTGCATTTGGATTTGAATATGTGACTTCACTATCATATTCAATACCAGTGCCGTCAAATTTAATTTTGGAACCGATATTTTTTAATGCAATACCAAAATCAACATTGGCATCGGATCTATACTGAATACCAAAATCCCATGCGACCGCAGAAGCACTCATATTTCCTATCTTTTCAGAAATGAGCTTTGTATTCATCCCAAATGAAATTCTATTTGTTAAAGATTTTGCATAGGTGAGACCGAGCGTAAGATAAGTTGGTGTAATCTCCTCACCAGTTCCTTCCGGTACATCTATCGTGGTAACTTCAATTTCACCTATATCTAGGCTTTGCAAACTGATACCCAGCTTACCCAACTCACCCAATGCAATGCCGGCTGTCAGATAGGATACATTCATATCAGCAAAATAAGTCATATAGGTGAATGTAGCTTCTGAATTCTCAAGCAGCGAAAGACCTGCCGGATTATAATAGATTGCTTCGGTATTTGTTATATTTGCAATGTTCGCACCAGCCAACCCAACACTTTTAGCTCCCATTGGAATCAAAAGTTCAGGAGCACCTGCAGTACCCAGTTTTCTGCCTCCGGCCAATACCTGAAAACTGCTGCAAACTATCAGCAAGATAACAAATATTGAAATTGTTCTTATATTAAACATTGTATTCTCCTTCTTATAACTCAAATCATTATGAATATAGACTACCATGTATCGAGACGTTCATTTGGTGTAAATACCGCAATTTTTCCTATCTTTTCACCAAGTCCCGGACTATCAACATGATAAATATATATTCCACTTGCTATAGGTAATTGATTTCCATTTTTTAAATCCCATTGAAGCAGCGAACTGCCGTCATTGGTTTTATTCAGTCTACGTACTAAGTTTCCTGCCAAATCAAAAATACGGATTGTGCATTCGTCCGGCAGGGATGTAAACTGTACCCAACGGTGGAACGGATCCATTTCACCGCTGTGTGAGCCATAATAAGGATTTGGAACGACTTTTATCTTATCAAAATCGTCCTTCTTACTTTTTTCAACAATTTCTGGTTGTAAACCTGCAGTTGAAAATGTAAAATTATCTATGCCTAATTGAATTGGATTGGCATAATTAAAATGTAATACATCACCAGTTTCCCATCCACATTCCCAGAAAACCAGATTCCATGTCAGGTTATCAGTATCAGTACTTGAAGCATCAGCATTATTTGGTGTATCCGGATTATACGCTGAGTTATCAATCCAACAATACATTCTTCCACCAGTATTGAAGGCATAAAATGGAACATCCTCTGGAACCTGTTCACGGTCATAAATAAGCATATTTACTTGTTGATTGGCATCTACATTCCAAATTTCAAAGGGAACTCTTACCAGGAAAGGAACATCCGATCCCGGGTTTGGATTCATAGGATGATCAGCAATATTATAATTACGGGCTCCAAATAAAGTAGCCATCTGACCAGTACCTTCACTAACATAGATCACATCAGCGGTAGTATCTTCATAGGTTCCATTGAAACGGACTTCATAATCCTGAACGAGAATATTCATATCAGTAACACCATTCCCATGATCTGTACCATATTCATCCGTAAAACTATCAGTTGCTTTCGCTGTTGATCCCCAATCACCCCAATTATTGAAACCATAACTATCAATATCGTATTGTCCTTGATTATTTCCCCAATCATTTTCTCCAACTCCAATAAAATCTTCAGGAGCATCATAGCTGGCTTTTACAATAATCTGAATACCATCTGCAATACTTCCGGCATTTCCCGGATCATCTACACCAGGAAAAACAGCAACCTGATCTTCCAATACGATACTACTTGTGGTAACATCACGCAGATTCCAGTGATTTTCAGTTTTAAATGTATAACCTTCTTCTGTGATAGTCACCGTACCGGAGGCATCAATTACACCCGGACTGGTCGTATCACCTACTGCCAAGGCATATCCATCATCATATACCATAAAATCAACATCCAAAGGCAGATTCGGCGTATTTACATTGACAACAAAAACTTCTTCACCTAAAAATTCTCCATCACCTGTTGTATCCGGACTTCCCCATTCCACTGAGTTTTCTGTAAAATTGATCACAGGTTCAAATTCGGTACCATATGTATTTCCAGTCGCATTGCGCGCAGAATTAATCTCAATATTATCCGGAAAAGTCAACTTTACTCCATCTGCATAATCCCAATCCGATGAAACTAAATGAAGAACGAATGTTAAGTCTCTCGTATTTTCATAGGATGTAATTGATAAACCAGTAAAATAAGTTCCGGAGAGATCACCGACCTTACCTAATTTCTTTCCGATGGAATCAGCGTAATTGGTATGCTTCCAGTAACCATCCAAATCACGATAATAGTGTTGTTGATCAAAGAATACTTCATAATCATGGCCGGTTACTTTGCTCTGATCGACAACACGGACAATCACTTCACCATCGCATGGAGCTGCCTCTGAATTGGCGACACCATGGTTAACATTTCTGACTGAATCACCAAATTCAGTATTTAAACGCAGTCCGAATTCAGCCTCAGGTACAACGGTAACAATCGTAGGCGGACTTTTTAATAAAACTGGAGAACCAAATTCCAAATAACCTTCTGCTTCCACACCAAAATAATATTCCTTTCCATTTATCAAAGGATTACCCTTAATACCAACATCCGGGTGTTTATTAGTTAGGATCTCTATGTATCGTTTTCCCGTGTAAGGTATAGCATCTTTTGTTTCTCCTACATCCCAATGATCAACTAAAACAGGATCTCTACCTGATGCATCTGAATATTGGTACACAGAATATCCATAGAAATTATACTCATAATCATTAATAATTTTTATTTCATTATCCAAGATGACTTCATTGAAAAGAGAGTTTTTTACAGCTGGATCAGCAGAATAATAAGGATCACCTGTTTCCAAAAATTCCGGACTATCATCCCAATTTAAGACAACACGACTTGAAAATTCGCTCGCTTCTACTACAGGAGGTGTCGGTGCATCAGCTAACTTAAAATCATTATCATATGCCAGTTGTGCCAATTTATCAACCTCTTTTAATGAGGTAACACTATTAAGATTATTTACGCCTCTGGCAACAATCACTGCGGCAACTATCTCCTGAACACCAGGCTCTCCAAATTGAGGAATGCCATCTCCATTAGAATCTTCCCAAGGAGGCATATCAAATGGTCCCGTAGTCATAATAAATCGACGGTCATCTGATTCACTATCCAGCCAGCCTGTTCCGGATTCCGGATCACCGGAGAACATGAAATCTGTGGGCGGATTATTTGGGTCCAAGCCTCTACCACCTTCGGTGATCGGTGTGTAATCCTGCCAGATTGCCCGGAAATAATTCCAGATATCTCCAGCATTATTTGGATTTCCATGTGGCGAATCATTATTATCATAATAGATAAATGTTGTCATTTTTAACATTCTTTTATCTAGTAGCTGAGTACCATCGGGTAAGGTTACAACAGAATCAGTAGCATCAATGATGGGTCCTTGGAAAAAGTCTATTCCAATTGCCGGGGGTGCACTACCATAATTTTGATCATCATCATCTGAATTATAACAGTATCCCAATCCAAGTTCGGGATCACAACCAACAAAATCGTCATTGGCATTACCGACATCAGGATCAGCCCAGATACATAAGTAGGTGCTGTCCCAATCCATACCACTTTTATTTACTAATTGCCATTTAACAAACTGCATATCACCAAGTGCATCCGCACGATTAAAACCGAAAACCAGCTGTCTTACTTCAGCACTGAGTTTATTGGAACCATACAGTGAATGATCCTGCAAATCATTATAGACGCAGAACATGGTTCTATCGCCTAATAATAAGGGGTTTCCATTT
>JARRPN010000143.1:0-8257 GCA_037382875.1 Calditrichaceae bacterium
GCTCGATCGTTATTATTATCTACCATGAGCAAATTACGTCGCACTCGCCGCCAAGCCTGATCACAGAACATATTACAAATGGATATCTCATATGTGCAGGCTTCTTTACCCTTTTCAGAAATCGTCGTATCCACGCGGGATATCGTTGAAACCATTGCATACAAATCGATAGCAGCATTGGCCAGACGTTCGGATATCATCTCACGATAAATAATATCTTTACCATTGTGAACCAGGGCCCGTTCAGCTGCAAAATGTAAATTCCTGGCCCAGGTTTCAAATTGAACCTTTGGCCCGGACAAGGATGAATCCACATCACGGATGCGTTCCGTAGAAACACGACGGTTTACCCACTGGGTGGCATACTCAGTTAATACACCAAATCCTTTTATTGGTCCCTTGAGAGCATGCCCGATTTTTTTCAAGTATTCACCGCGTTCCTGTATTCCGGAAAGAGCAATAAACAATCGCAGGATTTCATTTGTTCCCTCAAAAATCAAATTAATACGCGCATCCCTTAAATAACGTTCATATGGATATTCCTTCATATAACCGAGTCCACCGACCATCTGCATACATTCATTAATACCCCGCCAACCGACTTCAGTGGCAAAAATTTTACACATAGCGGATTCAAGGGAATAATCCACTTTTCTGCTATCGAGCATACCTGTGGTAAGGTAAACCATACTTTCAGCTGCAAAAAGATCAATACTTGTCTGAGCTATTTTTTTCTGTATCAACTCGAATTTATCCAGCGTTTTACCAAATTGTTTTCTCTGAACAACATGCTTAAGGACTTCATGAATCAATACTTTTAAACCACCTAATGTTCCTCCAGCCAAACCTAATCGGCCGGAGTTGAGAACATGCATAGCTATTTTAAATCCTTTACCGGATTCGCCAATCAAATTTTCGAATGGTACTTTTACATCTTCAAAAAATACTGCTGTAGTCGATGAAGACTTAATACCCATTTTAGATTCTTCCTGTCCGGTTGAAACACCAGGCATGTCCCTTGTAACAATAAAAGCACTGATCTTTTCTTCGATTTTACCTTCTGGGCTTTCAATTGGTTCTTTTGCAAAAACGGTGTAGAAATCTGCTATGCCTCCATTGGTGATCCATAATTTGCTCCCATTTAAGATATAGCAACCTTCTTTTTCATCTTTAACAGCTTTGGTTTTAATACCAGCCGCATCGGATCCTGCTCCGGGCTCAGTTAAACAGTATGCAGCAACCATTTCACCGGTGGCCAGTTTAGGGAGATATGTCTTTTTTTGTTCATCCGTTCCGTATTTCATTAACGCTTTTACACCAATGGATTGATGTGCTCCAATTGTAATAGCTGTTCCGCCATCTACACTGCTTATGGTATCGAGCATTTTAGTATAGCCGGTAGCTGATAAACCAAAACCATCATATTCTTCAGCAATTTGCATGCCCAGAAAACCCATCTCTTTAAGCCCGTTTAAAACTTCCTCGGGCATTTTTGCATCATGATCCATTTGCGGAACATCCATCATATCCTTGGCAAATTTTTTAAATGAATCTTGCATCATGGCCACATTTTCCGTTTCCTCTTTGCTCATTTTAGGATAGGGAAAAACCAGTTCATCCTGAATTATGCCACTGAACATTCCTTTTGAAAAACTGGGTAAGGCTTTATCTTTCATTTATAAGCTCCATTCTTGAATACCCCCTGCTTTCAGCCTGTCCGGCGTTGTCCAGACGGGCATCCCCCCTTACCAAGGGGGGAATGAGGGGGGTAACTCTTTTCTTTATGAGAAATTTGTAATTCACCTATTTTCATTTATTCAATTTCACATAATACTTTAACTATATTAATTGTTGTAGAACTTGCCATCTTGTTCATATTTTAAAAGACTTTTTGATGGTGTAAACCGATTACCAAATTCCTCTTTAAATGCTGATAATTTTTTGACAATCATATTCAAACCTTCACTTTCAGCGTAACGAAGCAAACCACCACGGAAGGGCGCAAATCCAGTGCCAAAAATCATGCCGACATCCACATCGCGGGCGGAATGAGCAATACCTTCATCAAGACAACGCGCTGCTTCATTCACCATTGGATAGATCATACGCTGAACCACTTGATCGTCGCTCAGGTAGGTTTTATCCTGAACTGTGATCATTTTTTCAACTCGTGGATCTACTGATTTTTTACCGGATGTATAAATATAAAAACCCTTTTTTACCTTTTTGCCAAGACGACCATCCTCAAGCATTTTTGGTAGCAAATCTGATTCAGCCATGCGATCAGCCATGGTCTTTTGTAAGATCTTGGCAACTTTTGCAGCCACATCAATGCCTACTTCATCAAACAATTCAATCGGCCCCATAGGCATTCCAAATTTTTTCATTATGCTATCGATTTTTTGCATGGAATGACCTGCTTCGAGCAGAGAAATGGCTTCCACCATATACGGCAGCAACAGACGATTAACCAGAAATCCGGGGCCATCGTTTACAACTATTGGCGTTTTACCAAGCTTCTTTGATAGATTGAAAACGGTTGCAATCGCTTCATCCGAACTGTGTTTACCGCGAACCACTTCCACCAATGGCATCCGATGGACCGGATTGAAAAAATGCAATCCAACAAAACGTTCTTTAATTTTTAATGCTTCAGCCATATCATCCACATTTAACGATGAGGTATTTGTAGCAATAATAGTCTGATCGTTTACATGCTGCTCCAGTTCGGACAGAACACTCTTTTTAATTTTAAGATCTTCCACAATGGCTTCAATAACCAGGTCACCATGTTTGAAACCGCAGTAATCCACCGTACCGGAAATGCGATTCATTATCTGTATCATTTCCAGTTTTTTGATCCGGCGTCGTTTTAATTTGCCGCTTTGGCAACCGCCTCATTATTGATGTCTTTTACACGAATAGGAATTTGCCGACTGGCAAAAAGTTGCGCGATACCACCGCCCATAACACCTGCGCCCAAAACAGCAGCTTTATTGACAGGTAATCCTTTAAGCTCCCGATTGGTGGTACCATTTTCTTTTTTGATTTGTTCAGTCCAGAAATAGATTTTAACGAGATTTTTTGAAATATTTGATGCAATTAATTTGCCCAATGCCCGGGCTTCTATTTCCAGCGCTTTATTGATGGACTTACTTCGTGAACTTTTGATAGTATCGAGAACCATCAATGGAGCCGGATATTGCCCGCCGGTTTTTTGCATCACCATTTTCTCAGCTTTACTAAATACAATCTTTCTACCGAACGGTGTTTTCTCGATGATAAAATTGATCAGTCCACGCGGTTTACGACGCTTAATATATTTTTTTGTATTTCCGGCAATAACTTCTTTGGCAAATTCTATGGCTTTATCCTGGACCCATTCAGCAGCAATAATTTTATCAACTACACCGGACCGATAAGCCCGTTTTGCATCCATATGTCTCCCGGTCAAGATGATATCCAGGGCTCGTTGTAAACCCACCATTCTGGGTAAGCGGGTCGTACCGCTCCAGCCGGGTAGAAGCCCGAGATTAACCTCAGGCAGAGCAATTTTAGTTTTTTTACCATCGGTTACGATACGATAGGTGCAATTTAAAGCCAGTTCCGTTCCACCGCCCATACTGGCACCATCAATCACGGCTACAATAGGAAATGGTAGTTTTCCTAATTCGGCAAATACATTTTGCCCTTTTCGGCCAACTTCGTAACCGATATTTTCATCGGTAATCTGCTCAATTTCTTTGATATCCGCACCGGCAATAAAAATTCCTGGTTTCTTACTCATAAATAGCAGGCATTTAATATCATCCATAGTTTTGAGGGCTTCTATCTGGTCAGATAGTTCCTGCATGGTTTTGGTGTTGAATTTATTTACCTTTTCACCAGGCAAATCGAATGATAAAATCCCGATGGAATCTTCAATTTTTTCAAAGCTGAATGCTTTCGACATTGTTGATCCTTATAAGTTAAAATTAAACACGTTCAAGAATAAATGCGGCGCCCTGACCACCACCAACACATAATGTAGCCAGGCCAACTTCCAGATTTCTGCGATTTAATTCTTTTAATAATGTTAAAACAAGACGCGCAGCGGATGAACCCACCGGATGTCCCAGTGCAATCGCCCCGCCGTTTACATTTAGAATTCGGTCATCGATTGTGCCGAGTGCTTTATCTAAATTCAGATATTTCTTACTTAGTTCATCGGATTCAAAAATGCGCATATTTGCAATCACCTGTGTTGCAAACGCTTCATTGATTTCAATACGCTGCATATCGGAAATCTTCATTCCGGATTCTTCCATAACCAGTTTGGTACTATAGGCAGGCCCCAGACCCATACGGGCCGGATCAAGGCCGGCAAATGCGAAGGATTTAATTCTTCCAAGCGGCTCATATCCTAAGGCTTTTGCTTTTTCTTCTTCCATAACAAGTAGCATAACAGCGCCATCCGTGATTTGGCTGGCATTACCGGCAGTAACCGTTCCGTTATACTTATCAAAAACAGGACGCAATTTGGCCAGTGCCTCCATGGACTGTCCCGGGCGAATGCCATTATCTTTATCGACGACCTGATCATATTTTGGCGGTACGGCAACAGGCATAATCTCTTCCTGTAAAACACCTTGTTCAGTGGCTTTCTCAGCTTTGTTGTGACTAATCATGGCAAAACGGTCCTGCTCTTCACGATCGATTTTGAATTCACGGGCTAATATTTCAGCCGTCTCGCCCATATTCAGTCCGCAGAAACCATCAGTTAAGCCGAGTTGTAATCCAATGATAGGTTGAAAAAATTTAAACTTAAACTTTGTAAATAATACTAAACGTTGTCCGGCTGTTTTTGCTTTAAATAACTCTCCCATCCATTTCGTTGCAGCTTCGTTCCACAAAAGAGGAATTTTGGACATGCTTTCCACACCACCGGCAACATAAACGGATCCGTGTCCGGCCTGAATACGGTACCAGGCATCGGCAATCGCCTGCATCCCACTGGAACAATTACGCTGTACAGAGAACGCCGGGATGTTTTCAGGAACGCCGGCTAATAAAGCAATAATGCGAGCAACATTGGCTGCTTCTGGTGGTTGAGCCACATTGCCTACAATAACTTCATCCAGGTCCTTAGCAGGAAAATCAAGACGTTCAAGTAATTCTCTTAAAACAATGGCACCGAGCTCATGGGCGGTTACATCTTTGAACTCCGTTCCATATTTTAAATAGGGTGTGCGTAAACCATCTACGATAACTACATTTTTCATATGTTAACCTCAAGCAAATAATAACATTGAGTAAACATTTAGTGTTTAAAAAACGATAAGCCCATTCGTTAAGATATGTTTAACATTTTCACGGGCTTTTTCCAGTGAATATTTAGCATCGGCACCTAAAATCCATTGGCGTGCTACTTCATCCACCGTGCCGAAAATCATAATTTTTACAACATCAGCATTTAAATCTGTTCGGAAAAATCCATTTTCCATACCTTCCTGAATAATGGATTTAATCATAAAAAGAAAATCTAAAAATTTTTCATTGTGATAATCCTTTAAAAATTTAGCAGACTGACGCAATTCGACTTGAAATACATCTGCCAATTCTTTGTCCTCTTCAATAAGTGTAAAATAGACATCTACAAACCGATGCAATTTTTCAACCGGATCCGTGATATCCTTTAGATCTTCTTTAAATCGTTGAAGGATCAATTCCATTTTTTGTTCGAACAGATTAATAAGCAGATCATCTTTGTTTTTGAAATACAGATAGATGGTTCCGTCAGCTACATTGGCGGCTTTTGCCACATCACTGACTTTTGCTAGGTAGAATCCTTTTTTAGCAAATACTTTTACAGCTGCCTCAATTATACGATTTTTCTTTTTCAATTTAGAATCGGATTTTTTAGCTTCCATTTGAGGTTCCTTTATTATGAGATGAATGAACACTCATTCAATATATAATATATAAACGGAAAATCAATAAAAATTTATTCCAGAATGCAAATTTATTGTAAACATTTTGTTTTGCCACAGAGTACACAGTGAAAAACATAATAGAATTTATTTAATTTTTGAGTACGAATACCTGAGATGATAAACTCACTAATTTTCAATTTCCAAGAAATTAACTTCTCTGTGCTCTCTGTGGTCTGACCTATAAAAAAAGAGTTTGAATAAATACAATTTTATCTTATGTTTTGCGCAATCAAAAATAAATTGAACGAAAATATATGAATACACCAAAAACCTTTTACCGTGAACTCGATGTTCTTCTTGCCCGCATTGATAAAAATAAAAGTGGCAAGAATTTTTTACCTTCACTGATTGCCGAACTTGAAGAGAATTTTGGTGAGGATCTAAAGATTTATGATGGATGTATTTATGAACAACGTGACCGTGAATTTATCCAGACGTTTTCTACCGGAAAGAATCAATGGGTAAAAAAAGTACCCCTGGAATCATCGAATATCAAAAAAATACTAGAGCATGGCAGTTTTATATTCGACCGGTCGAATGAAGAAAGTCAATGTGTATTATCTGAAAATAATAATGATGTAATCCCGGCAGCAATGTCTATAAATAGTCCTGAAGGGCAATGGCTAATTGTTTTTGGACTGCGTGATGGCTGGATACGTGAGGAAGTGACTCTATTTTTAAATGCCATGCGGACTGCTTTAAATTATCGTTTATTTTCTGATATCATTCGAGGTGAACTTCAACAGACAGTTCAGATCCAAAAAAGTTTATTGCCAAAAAACTCACCCCAATTTTCGGGTTTTGAGATTTACGGACGCTCTATACCTGCTGAAGTTGTTGGCGGGGATTTTTATGCCTATTTTGATTTTGAAGAGGGTACTTTAGGCGTTAGCGTCGGTGATGCCAGTGGTCACGGTTTCCCCGCGGCTTTATTGGTACGCGATGTCGTCATTGGATTAAGAATGGGTTTGACTGGTGAATATAAGATTGTGCATACTATGAAAAAACTCAACAAAGTGATCCAGCAAAGTACCTATTCAAGTAATTTTGTCTCTGTCTTTATTGCTGAAATTGAAAAGAACGGACATCTATTTTATGTCAATGCCGGTCACCCATCGCCTTTTCTGGTTTCCGGTAAGAATATAACAGATCTAGGTCCAACCGGTCTTGTTCTGGGATTTATGCAAGAAATTGATTTACAACGATCACATATTTATATGGAACCGCAATCAGTTTTAGTGATTTACAGTGATGGCCTGTTTGAACGTCAGGATAGTAATGAGGTGCAGTTCGGTGAAGAAAATCTGAAACAATTAGTTATAAAGAATCAGCATCTTTCACCCAGAGAAATCGTGGATATTATTTTCAAATCGGCATTTGAGTTTGGTAACAATGCTAATTGGGAGGACGATGTAACTCTGGTGATTATCAAAAGACAATAACCCTTTTATATCGAAGGAATTTTATAATGGAAAACAATCAAACGGCGGTATTGTTGCTTTCCTGTCCGGATCGAATAGGTTTAGTCTCTCGTTTATCGCATTTTGTCTTTGAGCGGGGAGGCAATATTCTTGATTTGGATGAACATGTGGATTTGGATGAAAAACGTTTTTTTGTGCGCATGGCCTGGGACATGTCTAATTTTTCCATTGCTCAAGGTGATTTGGTGGATGCCTTTACTCCATTAGCGAAAGAATTTGGCGCAAGCTGGAAAGTTCAATTTCCTCAGAAAAAGAATAGGGTGGCTATCCTTGTATCAAAATACGATCATTGTCTTCAGGAAATTTTATGGCGATACAGTATGGATGAATTTGATATGGAAATGCCGATAATCATTTCCAACCATCCCGATATGGAAAAACTGGCTAAGCATCATGACATTCCCTATCGTGTGTTTCCTGTAACTAAAGATACTAAAGCAGATGTTGAAAAAGAAGAGATTAATTTACTCCGTGAACTGAAAATCGATACCGTTGTTTTAGCCCGTTATATGCAGATTTTATCACCGCAATTTGTAAAAGCTTTTCCAAGTAAAATAATTAATATCCACCATTCATTTTTACCGGCGTTTATTGGGGGTAATCCATATAAGCAGGCTTATGAACGAGGAGTAAAAATAATTGGCGCTACCAGTCATTATGTTACCGATGATCTGGATGAAGGACCGATAATTGAACAGGATATTATTCGAATCAGCCACAAAGATAGAGTTAAGGATTTGATTAGAAAAGGGCGGGACTTAGAGAGATTGGTTTTGGCTCGTGCACTGCGCTTGCATCTTGAAC
>JARRPN010000144.1:0-5397 GCA_037382875.1 Calditrichaceae bacterium
GGCAAGCTGGTTAATTGTTCTCGCAGCTTTTCTGGATGCGATGGATGGCAAAGTCGCTCGTTTTACTAAAACCTCCAGTAAATTTGGTGTCGAATATGACTCACTTGCCGATGTAGTCTCGTTTGGTCTTGCACCTTCGGTTTTAATATTTGCTTTTTATTTTTCAGCCTGGAAAACGGTTGGTATTTTTATTAGTTTTTTCCCATTATTATTTGGTAGTATTCGGTTAGCACGTTTTAATATCCAGCTGGCAGGTTTAGATAAAAGTGCATTTAGTGGTTTACCTTCCCCGGCTGCAGCCATTACTCTGGCTACATACATTATTTTTATTAGTAGATATTTTCCGGGCAATGTATTTCCTAAAATTCTCCTTCTTTTAACTTTTGTCACATCAACTTTGATGGTAAGTACATTGAGTTATAATGTATTACCCAATCTTTCATTTAAGGGCAATACCAAACAAAAAATCTTACTTTCTTTACTTGTCATCGGAGTGACTAGTTTATTCTTTTTTCCACAGGCATTATTTTTTCCCTATTGCGTAATTTATATATTGAGCGGTGTATTTGCTTATTTATTTGGAAAAGGTAATAGTGAAAATAAGAGAACATTGAAAGAAGAATAATTCAGATTAATTGATCTAACTTTGAATTTTCTCAGGTTGTTTGAGTAACTTGGAGAACTTTAATGAAGAAAAAGAGTTTAGGATTTATATTGATTGTATTATTTATTGGTGCTTTGATTGGCTCAACATTGGGTGAGGTGATTGCTTATGTTTTACCAAATGGGGTTGTTAAACAATTTTTTATTAAATCGGCTAGCGCCTCCCTGGGGCCTGGTACACTGAATATCATAATTATGACATTCACGTTAGGATTTAGTATTAAAGTAAATGTAATGGGGATAATTGGAATTTTAATTGCGGCCTATGCTTTGCGCTGGGTCGAATAAATATACGAGGTGATTTATGTTTGGAATTGGAACAACCGAATTGCTGGTAATTTTGTTCATTATTCTCTTGGTTTTCGGTGCAAAAAAACTGCCTGAATTAGCACAAGGTTTGGGAAAAGGTATTCGAGAATTTAAAAAAGCCAGCAATGAAATTCAGGATGAACTGGATTTAAATAAACCGCTTTCATCTGCTAAACCAGATAAAAGTACAGAAGAGACCAAGAAATCGGAAGAAGTAAAGGATAATGCAAAAACGGATTAATTAATGACACTGAAAGAAAAAGCGGAAGCACTTAAACAAAATAATTTTGATCTTTGCTACGAAGTTGATAAACGGCTTAAAATGGCAGATGATTTATCTGATTTAAATGCATTTGTACGATTACGAACGGATCAGGCTAAGCAGAAAGCGGATGATATTCAAGCTCGTATAAAAGCTGGAGAACCGGTAGGTCCTTTGGCAGGAACCATTATTGCGATTAAAGATAATATCAATATTGAGAATGAATTTTCCACCTGCGGCAGCAAGATACTGGAGAATTTTAAATCACCTTATTCTGCGACTGTTATCGAAAAGCTTGACGCAGCTGATGCTGTTATTATTGGTAAGACAAATCAGGATGAATTCGCTATGGGATCATCTAACGAGAATTCATACTGGGGACCTGTTAAAAACCCGCATGATAAAACGAAAGTATCGGGTGGATCTTCCGGAGGTTCTGCGGTCTCTGTATCGACTGGTATTGCTGATGTGGCTTTGGGAAGTGATACTGGTGGTTCCATTCGACAGCCAGCTTCGTTTTGCGGTGTGGTTGGTTTGAAACCATCGTATGGCCGTGTTTCCCGTTATGGATTAATTGCATATGCTTCGTCTTTGGATCAGATTGGTCCGTTTTCATCTAAAGTTGAAGATACAGCATATCTGCTTAGTCAAATAGCCGGTCACGATGCTTATGATACAACTTCCGTTGATTTGCCGGTCCCCGATTATACGGAATCTTTAAAAGATGATGTTTCTAACTTGTCTATTGGTGTCCCTGAGGAATATTTCGGTGATGGGCTTGATCCTCAAATAAAGGATCAGATTTATTCAATTATCGATCAATTGCGCTCTGCCGGTGCTAGAATCAAAAATATACATTTTCCGATGACAGATTATGGTATTGCTACATATTACATTATTGCGACTGCAGAGGCTTCTTCGAATCTTGCTCGTTTTGATGGTGTGCGCTATGGCCTGAGGGAAGGCAATGATGAAGATTTGATAACTATGTACGGGTTGACACGTTCCTCTGGTTTTGGAAAAGAAGTTCAACGTCGTATTATTCTTGGTACTTATGTACTTTCATCCGGCTATTATGATGAATATTATAATAAAGCACAGAAAGTGCGGCGATTGATAAAGAATGAAATTAATGAGGCTTTCAAAACGGTGGATGCTATTATCACTCCAACAACACCTACTACGGCATTCAAAATTGGTGAAAAAGTGGATGATCCATTAACCATGTATCTTTCCGATGTGTATACCGTTACGGCTAATTTAGCCGGTATCTGTGGTGTAAATATACCAGCAGGAAAGGATGACAAAGGTCTGCCGTTCGGTATGCAGTTGTTGGGTGATGCCTTTCAGGAAGCAAAAATACTACAACTTGGAAATTTTATAGAAAAGAATTGTTCCTGATTCTCAAATAGAAATACAAGGTTTTACTGATTATGGAATATGAAGTTGTTATTGGATTGGAAGTACATGCTCAATTATCCACAAAAACCAAAATATTTTGCGGATGCAGTACCCAATTTGGCGCTGAACCTAATACACAAACCTGCCCAATTTGCCTGGGTATGCCCGGGGTTTTACCGGTTCTAAATAAAGATGTAGTAGAAGCTGCTATTAAACTGGGCATTGCTACCGGTTCGAAAATTGGTTCGCCCAATATATTTGCCCGTAAAAACTATTTTTATCCTGATCTGCCAAAAGGATTTCAAACTTCACAATTTGACAAACCCATTTGTGAACATGGCTTTCTGGAAATTGATTCCGATGAAGGCCCAAAGAAAATAAATATTATCCGTATTCACATGGAAGAAGATGCAGGTAAATCTGTTCATGAAGAAGAATATGTCTATAGTGATGAGACCATGATAGATTTAAACCGTTGCGGTACACCCTTGGCTGAAATTGTATCTGCACCGGATCTGCGTTCAGCAAAAGAAGCCTATAATTATCTGGTTAAATTGAGACAATTGGTACGTTATCTGGGTGTTTGCGATGGTAATATGGAAGAAGGTAGTCTGCGTTGTGACGCTAATATTAGTTTGCGGCCAAAAGGGGAAACTAAACTGGGAACACGTACTGAGTTGAAAAATATGAATTCATTTCGCCATGTGGAAAACGCTTTGAATTTTGAAATTGCCAGGCAAACCGAGATTCTTGAATCGGGCGAGCAGGTTGAGCAGGAAACATTATTGTGGGATCCGGATCGAAATGAAGCCCGATCCATGCGAGGTAAAGAAGAGTCACATGATTATCGTTATTTTCCTGAACCGGATTTGGTTCCTGTTTTAATATCACAGGAATGGCTGAATGAGATCAAGGCTTCTATGCCGGAATTACCGGATGTTAAAACAGCACGGTTCATCAAAGATTATAGCCTGCCGGTATATGATGCACAAATAATATGCTCTGCCAGAGAAATAGCTGATTATTTTGAAATGGTCACTAAAAAGATATCCGATTATAAAATGATCAGCAACTGGATACTCGGTGAAATATCCCACATGCTAAATGAAGAAAAAATGGAAATTGACCAGTTAAAGGTCACCCCGGATAGATTAGCTGATATTCTCACTGCTATTCAAAAAAATATAATTAGCAGCAGTGCCGCAAAAAAGGTATTTGCAGAAGCAGTTAAAAATGATAAATCCATAAATGCACTAATTGATGAATTAGGTTTAAAGCAGGTATCGGATGCATCCGAGCTGGAATCGCTTATAGACAATGTGCTTGAGAAAAGTCTTGATGAAGTTGCCTCCTATAAAGCGGGTAAAACCAAGGTAATAGGCTTTCTGGTTGGACAGGTGATGAAAGCTTCGAAAGGTAAGGCTAATCCGGGAATGGTTAACCAGATTTTAAAACAAAAATTGGATGCTTAACTATATTTAATGATTTATTAAAATAATCATGCTAAAAGTTGATTCTGATGTTTACCATTATATAAAATTTTTACACCACTGTTCATTTGTTTTTCTTATACTTTATTTATTTATACCATTAATTTTGTCTGCACAAGATACTGATCCGCTTGCTACTTCATCGGTTGATTCGGTTAAATCGTTTGTCTGGCAACCTAAAATACTCCCTGAACTCAATCAATTTGATCCATCCAGTGTTTCTAACACATTGCAGCTTATTGTGCCTAAAGCAAATAAATCCCTGAAATTTTATAATCCTAAAAATGTAATGCCTAAAAATTTCTGGGAAATGGATTATCGAGGTACTTCATATTATACACCAAGAATTGTTAGTGATAGAATAGCACAAATGATGCATCGTCCTTCTCCGGATAGTTTTTTACCGCTGCCTACTATGGCAGTGTTAGCAGCAAGTATGGCATTAAAATATGCTGATATTCAATTCAAAATTGAAATTAAAGCTACCGATTATATGATTGATGAGAATCTTGAAACGATCTTATTCTCGCTCCTTAAAAAATCACCTCAGACGGCTAAAGAGATATACCAATTTGGAGAGATAAATCAATCACGGACTATGGAAATGCTTGAAAATGATTTGCAAATATTGATCGATAAAAAAATCATTAAAAGGAAAATAATGGAAACCGAGCCGGATAAATACTATGCAGCCCAGGATTTAGAAACAGTTATTCAGCTCTTGCAGAATGAGCTGGAAAGTGAAACTGCTACTGAAGGGCAAAAACATAAACTATCCTCGCTTGCCAAAAAACTTTCTGGATTAAAGGAAAATATTGACTAATACATTTATTACTGAATTTTATAATGGCTAAATCCATCTCTTTTATAAAACATATTCTGTATTTTTATAAGCTCAGTCGACCTTTAAATGTTTTAATCACAATTGTTTCTGTTGTGATTGCTGCAGTTATAACCGGGAAATTCACTTTTACACTTTCACTTATCTATGCATCTATCACAGCTGCTTTTATTGCCGGCGGTGCTAATATCATCAATGATATTTTTGATGTGGAAATCGATAAAATTAATAAACCCAATCGGGTATTAGCTGCGGGTAAAATTCAAATCCAAACGGCTTGGGTGTATTTTGTCATTGCCTATCTGATAGGATTGATATTTGCGGTATTGAGTGATTTTATTATGTTGATAATGGCGGTTGTGATTGCTGTGCTGCTTTATTTATACAGCGCTTACCTGAAGCGTACCATTATTTGGGGTAATCTGGCCGTC
>JARRPN010000145.1:0-5396 GCA_037382875.1 Calditrichaceae bacterium
GCTTTTTCCATATGTACTGTAATGGCCAAATCTATTGATAATAACTGGTGGAAAACATTCTGGTATGGCACCGCCGTGATGGTGGGTGCCGCACGAATATATAACAATCGCCACTGGTTATCTGATACGATTCTTGGAGGATTTATAGGTTATTCCACTGCCAGTTATGTTGTACATTATGATGAAAGGAATAAAAATCCTAAAATTTCGTTTTATGGTAATGTAATTCAACCTTATTTTAGCCTAGATGAACTTGGATTTAACCTATATTTTTAAAAAGGATATTTTATATGACCAGTAAAAAGGAATTTTCAGGAAGTTTGGTAGTCTTTCTTATTATTAGTTTAATAATTATTCATCCAAAAGTATATTCACAGGAATCAAACTATACTATTCCCCAGAATGAAAATCTACTTTCCGGTCTATGGAATGATGTAAAATATGTAGGCCATGAAACATTTTCCCCTGAGCATAATCAATCATGGAAAGTATTAACCTATGCGGGATTTGCCGCCATGCTTTATTTTGGAAGTGATACTGAAGTACGGGAAGAATATGCCACAGAAAAAGATTATCAGCCTGCTGGAGTCCCAAAATATTTTGGAGAAATTGGAAATATTTATGATCAACCCGGTACCTATTATTTTACGGCAGGGTTGCTGGGTACATTTTATGGAAGTGGCAAAATTTTCAATAATACCAAACTTCAGGAAACCACAGTATTAATGATTCGATCACTCTTAATCACCGGACTGGCCACATCGGTTTTAAAGGTAGCCATTGGTCGGGAAAGACCTTATGTGGATGGTGATCCGAATGAATACAGACCTTTCAGCTTTAATCCTGATTATATGAGTATGCCATCGGGTCATTCATCAAGTATATTTGCTATGATGACCGTAATTGCTAAACAATACGATGAATGGTATATCAAAGTACCGGCTTACGCTTTTGCTGCCTCGGTCACTGCACAAAGGATTAATACAGATAAACATTGGAGTTCAGATGTTTTAATCGGTAGTACAATCGGCTATCTGATTGGTTCTGCAATCGTGAAAAGATATCAATACAAAGGCCGCTATATTGATGTCCAGCCAACGGTTAGTTCAAGAGGGCTTGGATTAAATGTTAAGTTCTAATTGGAAAAAATAAAAAATGTTAAGATCTATTTATATTTTATGTTTCACGCTAATATTTGCTTCAATTTCATTTGGACAAAAAGAAAAACAGAATCCAACGAAAAATTTTAACATGCCAAATAAAAACCAAAGTCTTTATCGGATCAATGATAATGAACTCTTTTTGTATGAAAAACCTACGCCATATCAATTTTTAGTGAATGCGCCTTTTGACATATATGACTACACAAAGCAAACGTTCAAACCTTCTAACTGGAAAAATTTGGTTGGTCTGACAGTATTAACATCCATGCTGGTAGTCATCGATCAGGATATTATCGATGTGTCACAGCAGCAGGGACGAAATATTGGTATTGACGGATCAAATAATATCAAGACCGTAGTCAAATATAAAAATGAACCGATCATGCAATTGCCTACGGATTTAAGTTCCGGTTTATATTTCATCGGCGATGGCTGGACTCATGTTACCCTTACTACATCCTTTTTTGCCTATGGCATGTTCACCAGTGACACACGTGCCCTGCAAACGGCCAGTCAATTGGCTGAAGGTTTAACGACTGTGACATTTGTAACACAATTATTAAAACATATTACCGGCAGACAGAGTCCTTATCGTTCAACCCAAAGCAGAGGAAAATGGGACTTGTTCCCTAACCAGGAAGATTACCACCAAAATGTACCGGCATATGACGCATTTCCTTCCGGACATTTAGCTGCTGCTATGATGGCCGTAACTGTGATTTCAGAAAATTACAAGGAATATAAATATATTAAGCCGCTTGGTTATACTCTTATGACTATACTTGGATATCAAATGCTGAATAACGGTGTACACTGGGCAAGTGATTATCCTCTTGCCCTGGCAATGGGCTATTCCTTTGGCAAATTAGTGGTTTCCCGCAATCGAAAAGTAATTAATAATAATCCTCAATCTGGCTACCATTTAAGTTCATTTCAGGTAGACGCTGGAATTTTGAGCCAAAACGCCATTGGTTTAACAGCAAAGCTATATTTAAATTAATTAAGAAAAATAATTTCCAATCACTGTAATCTTCACTAAAAAGTATTTTCTACTATAAATGATGCATAGTCCTTTTTAGGTGGCGCATCTGGCCATTCTATCGGTACACCAATCGGCGTAAAGCATACTCTTTCATATCGGTCAGGGATATTGAGTACTTCCTTGGAAACCGATTCGGGCACAGTGTCCGTGTAATGCACTGTACCATAACCAAGCGCTCTGGCAGCGATAAATAAATTTTCGGCAGCCAAAGGCCCATCCCAATGCAGATAGGTCGGATACTTCGCTTCTTTATCTACAAGAACTGCTACATACATCGGCGCGGAAAATGTTTTGGTATAATAATCCATAATTTGAGCTTCTTTTTCCTTTAATTCTTCTGCATTTGTTTTTTCTCGTACTTTCATCCCTGCAATACTTTTGGCAATACAGGCTTTTTTTAATTTCTGAATAATTGCAGTATCTGTTACTACTACAAATTTCCAAGGCTGCTGATTTCCAGCGCAAGGCGCCATACGAGCTGCATCCAGAATCAGATGGATATGTTCATCAGGTACTGGAGTCGATTTATAATGACGGACTGAACGACGGTTCATAATTGCATCCAGGATAGCAGGCTGAGTATTCTGTTTTTCATTTGCGCAGGAGCTGCCGGTCATAAGTCCGACCGTAAGCAGACTACCTGTCTTCATAAAATCACGACGTTTTAATGTGGACATAATAGCATCCCTTTTTTTGATTTATGATTTAAAATAGATAAGTGAATCCTAGTGACATACGTATAGAATTACGAATAAGATGCTTAAAACTATAAAACAATATCCAAATTAATATCATAACTTCAGATATCGAGATTACAATTTAAGTGAATTTAGTCTATGGGATTTAGAAGATTGAAAACTTAGAACTTTATAATTAGTACACCAAGCGTAGAATAAAATTCTTATCATCGGCTAAAACGCTTGCAGCATTTTTACCAATCGTTAAAGGAAAAATGAGATCCGGATTACCTGTTCCGAAATTCAGACGACTGGCAGGTAAACGTGATAGGTTCGTTACTAAACAACCGGTTTCTGGATCGTATGGTCTTAAATGATCTGTTTGTTTTTCATCAATAATCCGTTCCAGACTTTGGAAATAATCTTCGTAATATTGAGTGGTTATTTTCGGCATGCCTTGTCTTATTTTTATCGCTATTTCACTCAAATCAGATTTTAAAATTTCAACAGTCTTAAAGGTTATTTGATGAAACATTAAGCCATTACCAAAAAATTTTGAACCATACTCTTTTATATTTCTTCGAACATCAATGGGCATATTGAGCAAATACTCATCATTTACCTTATCCTTTTGGATTTCAATCATCTTTTTGACTACCATCGCCGACAGGATATCATTTGTGGAAACTTTTTGATCTGCATTATCAGCGATTTCTCTTATCATTTTTCTGACATCGGATTTGGAAATAAACTCATCATTTATGGTTACATTTTTGGCTACTTTAAACTGAGTAAGTTCAATATTCGGAAGTTTAAATTCCTTTAATATGGTCCGATTGTGATTGGGCCTGGCCAATAGTCTGATGAGCCATCCTTTTAAAGGTATGGTGTTGCTTTGAGTAATTTGTGCCAATACCGATAAAAAATAGAAATAACTGTACCCATCGCCAGCCAGATGTTTCATTTTAGGAATCAGTATTGTGCCGTTTTTATACTGGATTACTTTTAGAAAAAATAATTTCTTTAAATTTTCAGGAACAGCCTTGTTATATTTTTCATAGAACTCACGATATGATAAATCATAATTAAAATCCTCATTTATTACATCTTCCTCAAAACAATCACCTTCCACGTAGGTATCAAAATGGATTATCCCTGATTCATATTTTCCAAAGATCGGCCAGAAATCAGTAGATAACTTTTTTAATGCAGATTTAATTTTTTGAGTATTGATTTTATTTTTGTAATACAGTAAAAATTCGATGGTGTAACTGCCATTCGCAAAAATAGTGTCGACTTGAGAAATGTTTAATTGTTTCAAAACTCATTTCCACTGTTAAATGATATTATATAAGTATTGTTAAATTGATAATTCGTATTCTTTGTCCCATTTTTCAAATTCTCTAACCTTTGGCCAGTTTTCTTTTAACCATTGCTGGATATCATCGTTATCCACTAATTGATGAGTATAATAAAGGCAGCAATCAGTAAAATCCGCTTCATTTAAATCAGCAAAATAGCTGATTAAATATTTTTCAATAAATGGAGTGTTTTCACTTAATTCATCCTTTTTCATAAAAGCCAATAATGAATTTAATTCCAATAAACGATATGCTACCTCAGATTTTCCTTCATTTTTCTCTACATATCTCGTAGCCCGGCTCAACTTATAAAAAACCTCTATCGTATGGAATTGTGAATCGCCACCCTTGGTTAGGCCGAATATATTGATATTAACATTTTTATCATCTTTTCTTTCTACCCCGGCAGCCAACACATTATTTAGATAATTTATAGCCGTTGCTGATCGTTGTGTTTTAGGTTCTAAAATCAGAAACCGATATAGTAATAGCATAGAGGGAATTTGTTCACCCTTATCCATATAAACCTGGGCAAGGGCAAGATGTGATGATGCATGCGTTTGATTTAATTCCAAAGCTTTTATAAAATTCGCCTGCGCTTCGTCAAGCTTCTTTAATCCATAGTAGGTGACACCCATATTGTAATAAAGCATATGATTATTGGGCTGGTATTTAACAGCCATTTGATAGAGTTTCAATGCCTGTTTGGATTTTCCTTTATAATCGAGAATGTTGGCTGCTAAAATGGATATTTCACCGATTAAATGAGAATTATATTCCAGGGCTCTTAAAGCATAATCCAGGCTGAGATCATTATTTCCCATTTGGGAATAGGAGAATGCTATTTCATAAAGCGCCCAGACATTATCCGGATTTGCTACCAAAGCTTCTTCATATAATTTAATGGCTTCCTGATATTGTCCCTGATCGTGTAATCTAATACCTTCATTGACTTTCGACCTTTCAAGATCACTTGTTTCAACGGGTGTTTTGGTCGAATTTGGTATTTTAATGTGACTAGCACAGCTAAAGAACAGGGATATCACAATGAATAGAATAAATAAGTGTTTCATTATCTTTCCTTACAAGAATTCATTAAGCGGATCAGACAAATATGTGTAATTGAAAATAATACAAAAGTCTAATTAAAATC
>JARRPN010000145.1:5411-6021 GCA_037382875.1 Calditrichaceae bacterium
TTTTTACCTAGTAGTTTTTTTGTAAGCTGTAATCAGCTTATATCTTCGTAACCAATATATCACAAACAAATTTAAGAGTATAACCGAACCCATTATAATCAGAAGTCTGATATAGGGCATTTCCACTGCCAACCGCAGCTGGACAATAACAATAGTAGTCCGTATCCATTCGACAATTTCAAATGCAATAATAATCTGCCATAGTCTGATAATCCATTCTCGCCGAATAAATAAAGTAAATAAAAGTATCAGAATTGCCATTGCCCAAATAATTCCAAAGGACCGCATAACGTGAGCCGCAAAGAGTAACTGGGCAAGAATTAAGGGTAACAATCTTACTACAATCATATTAAATTATTCCTTCTAGTTTTTCGCTTAATTTGCCAAAGTATTAGCCAGTCATACACACCGGAAAGTATAATCAACACGAAGAGCAGTGATCCCAGGGGTGCAATTAAAATATAGAATCCGCCAATCCAATCCTTGAATATACGTCCGTTGTGCAACTCGAACATAAAATTCCAAAGAGACATTCGGTAATCTCTGTTCAATTCCTTTGGCATGACAAAGCGATTTTTATTTGAATTATAATCTAACGATAATGACATCA
>JARRPN010000146.1:0-6097 GCA_037382875.1 Calditrichaceae bacterium
TTGCTTCACCCCCAATATTTTGATATGTTTTAACAACCAGATAAATATCTAATGTGTGTCTGTATTCATTAAACACAATTAAGGGTAGGATTAAAATATATATTAGGAAGTGTGAAAATTATTTCCTTTTAAGGTCAAATCTATATGAACAAGTCTATTCAGATTTTCATTGCTGATGATAATCGCCTGCTCCGCGAGGGACTAGCTTCTATGTTGGTAGAAATAGATGATATGGAGGTCGTAGGAAAGGCTGCCAGTGGTAGCCAGGCTTTGATCCAAATTAAGAAACTTCAGCCGGATGTAGCCTTGATTGATATAGGCATGCCTGATAAAGATGGCCTGGATGTAACTCAAACACTGCATAATGATCTGCCTGCCGTTAAAGTAATTATACTTGGTATGCCCGATTTAACGGATGAAATAATGGCTTGTATCGAAGCCGGCGCCGCAGGGTATGTGCTAAAAGAGGCATCCTTTGAATACCTTGTTGAGAGCATACGATCTGTGCAACGTGGAGAATCTTTCTGTTCGCCGCGTATGGCTGCTTCATTATTCTCTCGCATCGCTGAGCTTGCCGGAGAACGTATTCCTGAGAGTTCCGTAAAACTCACTCCGCGCGAAGTAGAGGTCATCAATAAAGTCGCTGATGGTTTATCCAATAAAGAAATTGCCGGTATTCTTTTCATTGAAGAACAAACAGTAAAAAATCATGTCCATAATATTCTCGATAAACTGCAGCTTCACAACCAGAAGACTACTTAATCATAAATAAAACCTACATTTATTGTATATAGTACTAGTACTTTTATATCCTAAATCTTTCCATTCTTCATTTAATGCATAGTCACATTTTAGACCATTTTTAAACATATATGTCCATATTATATGTTTTTATATAACCTAAATTGTATTTGAATTATTGATATATAAGAAATTTGTATTGGATTTATGATGAAACTCGACAAAGAGCGAAGCCTGGAAAATAAATCATACCTGCAAAGAAGAACCATACAGTTGCGACTCTGGCAACGCGTGTTAGATAGACTGATTTCAAGAGCTGTCAAGGCTGAAGGTAAAAATCGAAGAGAACAGCATCGTCATATAATAAAAATACAGGTAAAAAAGGATCGGACGGAAGTAAAGCTAAAGCAGCTTTCCGGGGCCAGTAATAAAATGTGGGATAATATCAAAATGGGTATGGAAAAAAGTTGGAAAGAACTCCGCGAAGCATTTTTAAAAGCTTCTGCCAAAACAAAAAATAATCTAAATGATTGATGATCGTTCAGGTGTTATAAAAAAGGTGTGAATCTTTGATATCTAATTCATTTTATATATAACAATCAGATAGGGTATTAAAAGAAAATTTTCTATAGAGTAATATTTAAAAAAGAAAAGCAAACCTGATGCAAAAAATTAAAATAATGTTAGCAAGCCGCCCAAAAATTATTTCTGAGGTCATACGTAACATAATTGAACATCAACCGGATATGATTTTGATAGGAGAGGTCATCGATCCAATCAGACTTTTATATACAATCAGGGAAACATCGGTTGATGTGGTCATCCTGACACCGATCAAAGCGAATGGTGAGCCAAAAATATGCAGTCATTTGCTGGCGGAGCATCCGTCGCTCATAATAGTAGCTCTCTCAGCTGAAGGCGAAGCCGCGTACCTGTATAAATTGGATGTGCCCAGGCTGCGTATTGATAATCCTTCCGGACAATCCATCCTCGTTGCTATACGTGAGGCATTGATGCCGTTTGCTAACTAATTAAACAAGTTTATTTCATTATATCATGTATCAGGTGTGGATGGTTAAACGTTAAGGATAATGTATATGAGCCCGTTATTATGGTTTGTTTTAATCAGATTAACTGCACAAGGTTACCTGGTAGGACATTTATCAAAAGGCGACAGTTTAGGTATCCTTGAAGATATAACTTATGTTCACATCAAAAAGGAAATAAATAATTTACCGAGCTGCTTGCAAAGGATTCGGTAATTAAGTGAATTTAACCTTTAATTAAGGAACTAATATTATGGAAGACAAAAAATCCTATTTGCAAAAGATGGCTGATCAGCTCAAACAATGGGACGCTAAAATCGATGAATTAAAAGCAAAGGCCGCTCTGGCCAAAGCTGAATCCAGGGCGGAACTTCTTAGTCATATCGATCTATTGCGCGCAAAGAAAAAACCTGTGCAGGATAAATTAAAACAACTTCAGGAAGCAGGGGATGGCGCCTGGGATGAAATGAAAACCGGTCTTGAAAGAAGCTGGACGGAATTCAAAAACGCGTTTTCAAATGCTTCTGCAAAATTCAAATAGTAAATAAATTATTGAACGTTTTAATGGCTCCCTTTCAGCATTTAAGGAATGTGAGTTATGCATAAGTTTCAAACAGGATTATTTAACCTAAGCGTTGCAGTGCATTCGCTCAAAGAGATGGCATGCTGAAATCTGTGATACGAGGTCTGGTAATACTCTGTGTGGCCTGGATGTATAGCGTACAAGCGCAGTCGAATTCGTCAACATTCATCTGGCCATCGCTTGAGAATGCAGGTATCCATGTATCTGTCGATAAATCAGCATACTTTGCCGGTGATACCACTTACTTGTCAATTCAGTTTATTGACAGCGTATCAGCTGTTAAGGTAGAGCCGATGCTAACCATTGAGGGAACGACGTTTAAATCCATCGGCGTTAATAAATATATTACTGTCATTCCTTCAAAGGTTGCACCGGAATCATACAGGGTTTACATCAAAGTAATGGATGCTCTCGGACAGCCTTTTTTCTATGAAACAAATTGTTTTGTGAATATCGAAGAACGGCATGCGGTGGAACAGGTAAATAAATATGTAAGCATAGACCCGCAAGACGGCAGTAAAAATTCCCGATCAGCGGTCACACTGAGTCGCGAACAGATAAAAAATCTGCGTGTAATCTTCAAACGTAATAGTATTCGGGAAAATATGGGGCCGCAGTTTGTTTCCATTATAACGACAGTACAATTGCGTGATGAGACTATTGTTCAAAGATTAGAACAGCGAGTCTTGACATTTCGAAGTTGTGGTGACTTAAATCTTGATCACATCATGTTCAACCAGTATCGTAAGGCCTATGGCAGCTATGCTGAAATTCTGCCTGAGGAACTTGAACACGTACATTTGCAGTTGGACTCCCTGCCGGATTGGGCGATCATCAAGGTTAGCATTACACCCGATTACAGTATAACCATCGGTGGATACGACCGGCACAATGCCGTCACATACTATTATCGCGTTAAAGGACCGAGAATCGAAACGAGATTCGCGCTTGGCATTCCTAAAGTTTTATATGACACCCAGGCCAAAGATACCATAGAATACGGCAAAACCAGTGCAATGATCCGATTTTATTATATAAACGGAGTATCGGGACATCGCTTCCCTGTAAATATTGGATTAGGAACATTCGGCGTCAACTCGCCAATTGATGTAGGTAAAGGCCGGGGCGGTTTTGCAGCATCCGTATTCCTGGATGTTATAGAACTTATCAAAATATTCTGGATCCAATTTGGCATGAAGGTCAATGCTGGTTTAGAATTAACACCATTTTTTCCTATTCAGAGGAAGTCCAGGATATTGTTAAATGTACAGGTAGGATTTTCAATATAAGTTCTTTTTTAACGATACAACCAGCTTTAATTTATTATATAGCAGGAAGCCTTATTTATCGGGAATGGAATCTGTCAGCGTTTCCTTCTAATAAGTGTGCAATGATTATTTTTTGTAAACAAAACGGATAATTGAGAATAATGGCGGTAATCCGTAAGAATTTAAAAGGATTTGGCAATACTTGACAGCAAGGAGAAACATTTTTTATTTTTATAAAAGCAATACAAAGAATGATTTATCGGGGAAATATAGTTAGAATTGTATATGAACAAATACCTGTAGTTACTTTTGAAATTGTGATGAATCTTCACATAATGAGTGTACAAAAGGTATAATTATGATTACCCGGAAATATTTCCCATTCAGGTAACACTAACTCACTAGGTACTCTTGGAAAAATTACAAATCTTCTTGATAGAAGACAATCGTATCCTTCGGGAAGGTATCACTGCCATGCTTGAAAATCATGGTGATTTCAAAGTCGTGGCACGATCGGAAGATGGGGATGCGATACGTCAGCTAAAGAGCCTAAATACCCAACCAAATGTTGTTCTTCTGGATCTGGGTCTGGAAAAAGTAAACAGCTTAAGACTGATGGCCCTGCTTCAGGATGAATTACCCAAGGTAAAGATCATTGCGATGGATATTATTCCGGATCACGTCGATATTGTTGAATTTGTAAAGGCCGGGGGGGCCGGGTTTATTCTTAAAAATGCCCCTTTAAAGGATTGGATCGAAACGATTAAAATCGTCGCATCCGGTGAAAAAGTACTGCCCCGGAATTTAACCCAATCCCTGTTCACACAAATTGTCGAATTAGCCCTTGAAAACGGTGAAGGCATACCCGCCGAATCCGTACGATTTACTAATCGGGAGCGTGAGGTCGTCGATCTGATTGCCGAAGGCCGGAGCAATAAAGAAATCGCCGAACTACTCCATATTGCCACTTTTACCGTAAAAAGTCATGTTCACAATATTCTGGAAAAGCTGACGCTCAGTACCCGTCTTCAGATAGCTGCATTTGCCCACGAAGAACAAACCCAAAAATCGGATTCATAGTCTGATTATAATTTATTTTTTAAAATTTAATCTTATAATATCCTGATTGTTATTTCCGCATAACGAACCCACCGAACCTTCTGACCATTCTTTCAGGTTAAATTTTTTCCTATTGGATTAGTTTTAATAGCTCCAAAGAACCAATCCCTTTTTCATCCTTTTGGCGGATTGATTTCACCTCAAAATATCCTTAAACAGGGTATACAATATTAAACGGAGACGCAATAGCTGCTATGAAAAGAAATAATAATTCTAAAATAAATGACATAAGAGGACCAACGATGCAAATGAGCATTCACTATTACGTCCTTTTATTAAGTGGACAAACAAGCAGACTTTACGAAGGGTTCCGTGAAAAATTTATTGATATTGAAGATTCAAATTTTCCGTTTAAATCTTCTTTTATAGCGGGGAAACCCTCTCCAAACGGCGCCTCATTGCGAGAATTTATCCGACAGACCGACGAGCGCTTTGCCCATTACTTCAAACAGGATCCACTTCGATTAGTGGTAATTGGAGAAAAAGAGATAATGGCCATATTTGAAGCCCTGACTGCCCATAAGGAAATTATTATCGGTAAAGTTGAAGGTAACTATTTAATGACTTCTCTGCATGATTTGGGTATGATTGTATGGCCAGTGGTTAAGGAAGTCATAGCTGGCGTTAATAAAAACGCCATACGTGATCTGGTAAAGGCGGAAAGAGAAAAAAAGATCGTCTCCGGAATTAATGGTGTAGGGCTTGCTGTGGAAACCGAGATTAATCCCACTTTGTATGTTGAGGATGATTATCATGTGAGGGGCAGTATTCTTAAAAGTGATCAAGCGGTGATATTTTCAAAGCGATTAAATTTGTTGGATGTGCTTGATGACGTGGTGGATTTCATCATCGAGAAGGTACTGAAAATGGGCGGAACTGTGATTTTTTTAAACAATGATTCGTTAAAAAAACTTAAACGAATCGCTCTGGTCCTGAGTGGCTGATTAATCACTGAAAATGGGAAAATATAAAGTATGATACTGATTGAAGTTGAAGAACCAAAGGTCCAATGTGATGTGAAGACATTGGCCGGTTCGATTAACATTAGCCAGCAAATTATAAAGGATTAAATTTTGAAAAAACAAAAATCCCACAATAAAAATCAGGATGCAGAGTTTCTAGGATGGCAGGATACACATCAGGAAAATACTTCGCGCTTTATATAATATCTAAAGACGATCACCCGTCTTATGGTTCATCCGTCTCGGAAAACACCTTAAAAAGGCTGAATCCAGGACTGAAGATATTAGAAAAATGGATGAATTACATACGAAAATTGACCCCGCACAGGAAAATTTAATTCAAATTTTCTTTTGAATAAGGAGCCAAAAATATAGTGA
>JARRPN010000147.1:0-9515 GCA_037382875.1 Calditrichaceae bacterium
ATAAATGGATAGTGATATCG
This sequence comes from Calditrichaceae bacterium, assembly GCA_037382875.1. Classification (GTDB taxonomy): domain Bacteria; phylum Calditrichota; class Calditrichia; order Calditrichales; family Calditrichaceae; genus JAFGKZ01. The sequence goes on from JARRPN010000147.1 coordinate 21, forward strand.
GCGATCTGATATATCCATTAACTCATTGTGACAATCTTCACAGATAGAAACATCAGGTGAAATCAGAGTTTGTACATCTTTGTCAGATTCTGATAATTGGATTATAAATGAACTGGTATTTTGGAATTTAATTTTTGTAGTTTGAATCTCTGAAATCTCAGATAGGGGCGGTGCTTCAATGAGTAGTCTATTGATAAAACTATTAAGGATTTGTTTCGGTCCTTCGATTTCAATAATTACTCCTGAACTGGAATTGGAAACAAATCCGGTTAATTGTAACTCAGTTGCCAACTTGTAAATAAATGGACGAAATCCAACCCCCTGCACAATGCCGTTAACAGTGATACGTTTCCGTTGGATACTTGATTTATTATTAGGTTGGTTCATTAATAATATTTTAATGAAAACAATTTTTAACTATATACCCCAAATCCATTCCAATCTAGGAATAAAGCTGTACCCCTCTGGCGGAGGGGCTAGGGGTGGGTCTTAAATATTTACAATCTAAAGTGCCTCTTCGCAGCTACTATTTTTTAATTTTTTCATTAAGCCATGCATACCAATTGTCCATACCCTCACCGGTCTTGGCTGACAGTTCAAAAAATTGCAGATTCTTATTTACCTGCAGGGCATATTCCTTACATTTTTTAACATCGAAATCAACATGAGGCGCCAGATCAATTTTATTAATGATACATATATCTGATACACTGAACATAGTCGGATACTTCAATGGTTTGTCATCACCTTCGGTTACACTTATGATCACAACTTTGGAAGCCTCACCAAGATCGAATAGGGAAGGGCAAACCAGATTGCCGACATTTTCAATCATTAATACCGAGCTATCCTTAACCTGTAATTCCTTGGAAGCGCGATTGATCATTTCAGCGTCTAAATGGCAGCCATTACCGGTATTGACTTGGATGACCGGGCAACCCACTGCGTCAATCCGGTTGGCATCCTGCATGGTCTGCTGGTCTCCTTCAATTACAGCAAAATTAATTTCTTTATTCAAGTCAGTAATGGTCTTTTCCAGCAAAGTCGTCTTACCTGATCCTGGTGAGCTTACCAGGTTGAGCGCAAGTACATTTTTTGCCTCGAAGTAACCACGGTTTCGCTCCGCCAGTAAATTGTTTTTTGATAAAACATCCTGCTCTACCTCTATGGATCGGCCATGATCATGATCGTGTTCATGGTCGTGAGCGTGAGGATGGTCGTGATCATGTTCATGGACATGATGTTGGTGATGATCATGACTGTGTCCATCACTATGTGTATGTAAATGGGAATGATTGTGTTCACCCGGTTTGGTGAAAGTGACCGGTTGTCCCGGCTGTCCGCACCCGCATGTATCACACATTTATTGCTCCAATCTCTAATTTATTCGTCTTTCTGAGCGAAGCGAAGAATCTAATACTACCTAGGTGGAATTTTATAGATTCTTCAGTCGTGCCTCCTTCAGAATGACAGAACATAATATGCTAATCTACATTAACTGATTTTAATTTTAATTCTCTCCCGCCCTGGATGTTAAAAACATATTCGTTACATTTAGGACAGGGGATTGCAACCTGATCACACTTAAACCGATGTCCACACTGACTGCAAGTGGCATAGCCCTGAATAGTAATAATTTCCAATTTGGCTTTTATCACATCCAAATATTGGTTGGGTTTAGACGAAACAAACTACAATTTTGTAAGAATTGAAACAGGTTCATACAATATTGTATGAATAGTATGTAAAATACAATACAAAGTGACTTTACTTCATATATACTAGACAATCCATATGGAATAATTTCAAGTGTCCTTCAGTGATGATTAACAATAAACATTACTTAATAAGCCAGGTTATTTAATCATAAGACTAAATTAGTGAAATATATTCTGTACTTTGTACATTGTAATCATTTCAATAGAAACTTTCGTTTAGATCATCGCCTTTATTACAATTTTGTAATAATGTAATCCATATGTTACAATTTTGTAATATGATAAATCACTTGCATAAATATCTCTATAGTACCTATCCTATTAATTTATATTAAGTTATCTTGATATATTAAATTGTGGCATATCGTTTGATGTAACGATTGCAGGTTAACCAGGGAAGTTAGAAATGTAATATTATATTCGTATAAGGTTTTTGCTGTGCATGGCAAACCTCATATGGATGGGAAGATTCTGAAATATTTATTCAGGATGCCTCATACCGCACTTAATGATGTTTTACATATAGAATAAATATTTTTAAGAGGAGGAGGAATTGGCCTATGAATAGGCAATCAAAATTTTTATTTGTTATTTTTTTATTTCTTTTAATTCCGTTAACGGCATTTGCTCAGGATACACCTGAGGTGAATTCCGGCGCGACTGCATGGATGTTAACATCTACAGCACTCGTATTGTTAATGGTACCAGGGCTGGCCATGTTCTATGGCGGGCTAGTACGCACAAAAAATGTCCTGGGTACCATGATGCACAGTTTTGCCGCTATGGGTATTATGACAGTCCTTTGGACGGTTGTTGGTTATTCGATGAGTTTTGGAGGAAACGTATTAGGTGGCTGGTTTGGATGGAACTCTGATTATTTTTTGTTGAAGGGAATTGATAATTCGATCATGGATGCTGGAGTACCTGAATATGTATTTTCCATGTTCCAGGGCAAATTTGCTATCATTACACCTGCACTTATCGCCGGTGCTTTTGCAGAACGAATTTCATTTAAAGCCTATTGTATTTTTATTGCCATGTGGGGACTGCTAATATACAATCCGTTATGCCATTGGGTTTGGGCTGCGGATGGATTCCTGCTAAATATGGGAGCTGCTGGTGCGATTGATTTTGCTGGTGGTACAGTTGTCCATATCTCGTCTGGTGTAAGCGGTCTGGTTGCAGCTGTTTATATTGGTGCCCGTCGTGGATATCCTAAGACTACAATATCTCCCAGTAATATGGTGATGACCATGATGGGTGCGGGTCTGTTATGGGTTGGCTGGTTTGGGTTCAATGCCGGAAGCAGTGTGTCAAGTGGTTTAGCCACAGCACAGGCGCTTACAGTAACCCAGGTTTCTGCAGCCGCAGGTGCTATCACATGGATTATTATAGAAGGTCTTCATACAGGGAAAGCTACAGCACTTGGATTTGCCAGTGGTATTTTAGCAGGACTGGTGGCAGTTACACCAGCAGCAGGTGTAATTCAACCTTATGGCGCTTTGGCTCTCGGTGCAATTGCCTCTACTATTTGTTATGGTGCCATTATAGTAAAAAACAGAATTGGTTATGATGATAGTCTTGATGCGTTTGGCATTCATGGTATTGGTGGTATTGTAGGTGCATTGGTACTGACCTTCTTTATCCGTGAAAGCTGGATGGCGGCCGCTGCATCTGCAAATGGCGGTAGCTGGGGTGTTTGGCAGCAATTTGGTGTCCAGGCTGTTGCTGTATTAATTGCGATTGCATACGCAGCTATTGGTACATTGATAATCCTCTTTATTCTTAACAAGTTAATGAGTATTCGCAGTTCCGATGCTGATGAAATGGCCGGACTGGATCACAGTGAGCATGGTGAACGCGGATACGGCATGCTAAACGCTAATTAGGGGAGGATAAAATCATGAAATTAATTACTGCAATTATAAATGAAAATAAATTAGATCAGGTCCGCGAGGCTCTGATTGAAGCTGAAATTACCCGTATTACTGTAAGTCGTGTTTCCGGACATGGTCGACAACGAGGTGAGAATATTTACCGCGGTCAAAAAATTGTTCCAAACCTTATACCAAAAGTTCGCATAGATATCGGTGTTAACGAAGCCTTTGTTGATATCACAGTAAACACTATTCTGGAAGCAGCCAGATCCGGTGAAGAGGGTAGTGTTGGTGATGGTAAAATATTTATCACACCTTTGGAAGAATGTATTCGAATCCGAACTAAGGAACGCGGTGGCGAAGCCATTTAATGAATAAAAATAAGGCAATCAGTTTTTCCTGGTTGCCTTTTATTTTTCTCTTCATATTAAATACAGCCTTTCAACTACTATATCCGATATATCACTATTATTTGATATTCATCAACAATATTATCATAATATATTTTATAATTGCCTCTTAACGTTATTTTATTCAATTTAATTATTAAAATAGTGCTGCAAGCAGATAAACATGATGGATTTGATTATGTTCATTAAAATAAAAAGGTTCCTTGATCAACCATATCCGGCTGATTATGATTTCGAAAAACTTGTAAAGGTCTCTGCTGCTTGTGGCTTATTTGTATCGCTTTTTCTAATCATATTTGATCCGTTTGGTAAAGAGCAGAGCGTAGTTCCAATAATTGATATGGTCCTCACACTCGGTTATGGATTAGTGACTTTCTTTGTTATTTTTATAGTAGGCACGATTCTGCTTTATTTCTATCCTGATATTTTTAATGAGGAAAACTGGAAAGTTAAGAATGAAATAGTTGCCTCAATTCTGATTCTAATAATCATCGGTTTGGCGAATGCAACATACACAGCTATTACCAGTTTTCAATCATTCTCAATTGGATTATTTGTTGAATTCCAAATGTATACCTTCCTTGTTGGTATTTTTCCAACGATTTTCTTTATTATAATGGAACAGCACTGGTTACTCAAAAAGAATTTTAAAGAAGCTCAGCAAATAAATGCCAAACTGCAAAAAAATCATACTACTTTTCAGAATAATTCAAGATCAGAAGAGTCAATATTATTAACTTCAGATAACGAAAAAGAAGAACTTAGAATAGAACCTGCCAATCTTCTATTTGTTAAATCAGTTGGTAATTATATTGAAGTTTATTTTAAGAATAGTGATAAAATTGATTCTAAAATAATGCGCAGCAGTTTAAAACGGATAGAAGATTTAATTATAAATCATAAATATATTTTTCGAAGTCATCGTGCTTATTTAGTGAATTTGAATAATATATCTAATGTAACTGGGAATTCACAGGGTTATCAATTAGAATTAGAAGGTACAGAGAAAAATGTTCCGGTTTCCAGAAAGTATCTAAAAAATATCCGTGATTTAATTTTACAGTGATCGCCCTATTATAAATGTAAATATCCTATTCTTTGTCCACGAAAATAGTAGTTGTTCAGACGGAATCATGCATTTCATCACAAAAACCTTGCATTCTATCCCATTTTAAAAATTAAAATAAAATATTCACATATATTCTTTCACAAAATGTGTAGATAAAATTTTGGAGGAAAATGTATGTTTAAGAAGGTTGTATTATCAGTATGTTTAATGATGATTGCTCACTCGATGGCATGGGCAAAGTTTGGTGAAATTCGAGGGCAGATAGTTCAAAAAGATAATCTGCTCCCTCTTGCAGGAGTTAATGTTGAAATTCAGGATACTACCATGGGTGCTGCCACAGATATAGATGGATATTATAAGATTGAAAAAATTCCTGTTGGTATTTACGCTTTAAAAATCACTTATGTTGGTTTTGAAACTAAAATTGTACCCAATGTAACTATTAAAACAAACAAGCCAGCTTATGTGAATGCGGAATTATCCGTCCAGGCTATTGAAAGTGAAGCCATAACGGTAACGACAGGCTATTTTGAACAGCCCGATGATGCTCCGGTGAGCGTACAATCGCTGAGTTACGAAGAAGTAAGAAGGTCGGCAGGATCATCGGAAGACGTGAGCCGTATGCTTCAGAATTTTGCCGGGGTCAACTTGACTTCAGATGATCGAAATGATCTGGTAATTCGTGGGGGCAGTCCTACAGAAGTACTTTACACAATTGATCATATTGAAATTCCGAATCCCAATCACTTTGGTACTCAGGGCGCAACCGGTGGACCTATCACGATGATTAATAATGAATTTATTGATAAAGTAAAATTTATGTCCGGGGCGTTTAATGCAACCTATGGACATAAATTATCCGGCTCAATGGATATCCAGATGCGTGAGGGTAATCGTTCCGGATATAATGGCAAAATTAATCTTGGCGTTGATGGAGCAGGTGGTTTTGTGGAGGGTCCGCTGAATTGCGGCAAAGGCTCTTTTCTAATTGGTGTGCATCGCAGCTATCTTGATCTTTTTGAGGACATGTACTCATATGGTGGTGTACCGGTTTACTCAAATGCTCAGGGTAAATTGGCTTATGATTTCAGTAATAATCAACAGTTTTCTATTCTGTTTATTGGTGGTGATGATTATATAGAAATGGAACATGCAGTAGATAAGGATGATTATTCTATCGGTCAAAGAGATACGATAACCTATTCGGATATTGATTATAAATCCCGGCAGTATACAGTGGGAGGTTCGCTGCGTTCAATATGGGCGGAAAATTTTTATACCTATCTGATTGCATCTCATTCATACAATCGATTTTATACGGATGTCAATGAAGTTGATGTAGCTGGATTACATGTGGATGGAAAGAATAAGCTGATAGAAAAAGATGAAGTACTGAAAAACGGCAGTTATGATAACACATCGGTTGAACAGGTTAGTACGATCAAATTAAAAGCGAATTGGAATGCCCATAAAAAAAGTATGATTACTTTTGGTATTTATTCCCAATTTAACCAGTTCGATCATAATATCAGTTATAATCCTACTCATCCGGAAGAGGTGAATTATTATGGTCAGACACCGACACCATTTGATGTTAATGTTAAACAGGATCCGGTAGCAAAATATGGAAGTTTTCTAAGTCTTAAACAACGGCTGATGGATCGTCTGGTGATTAACCTTGGAAGTCGATATGATTATTATAATCTTTTAGATGAGGGTAATTTTAGCCCTCGTTTAAATATTGTCTATACAGTTTCAGAACGATTTGATATTCATGCCGGCACTGGTCGATATTTCCAGGATCCGGAATTTATCTGGATTACCAGCGATCCACTAAATAAAAGATTATCCGGTAGTTGCCGATAGTGGTTATTCTATGATTTCCATGGCTAATATGGGTGACGCATACGGAAATAATAGTGATTATAATAAACTGGTCAGTAAAGGAAAAGGTAAAGCCAATGGTGTGGATTTAATGATTCATAAAAAATTAACAGATAAATTTTATGGGTTACTTTCTTTCTCATATTCAGAAATTAAACATAGTGCGTTAGATGGTAAATTTCGTCCGGGAGCTTTTGATAATAAGTATGTTTTCAATATAATCGGCGGTTATCGGTTGAGTAAGGCCTGGGAATTCAGTGCACGATGGCGGTATGCAGGTGGCCGACCCTATACACCTTATGATAAGAGTCTCTCGATCGCTAACGGCTCTGGACAACTGGATTTATCCCGTATAAATGATAAAAGGTATAAGCCTTACCATCGTCTGGATTTAAGAATGGATCATCGATCATTCTATAAATGGGGTACCTGGATTGAATATATCACCATCGATAACGCCTACAACAGGGAAAATGATTTATACGTTTACTGGAATAAAGCCCAGCAGAAAACCGAATTTGCCAGTCAATTAGGAATTTTCTTTGCTGGTGGATTTAGTCTTGAATTTTAAACACATTACTCAACAGAATATCTTGAATTTAGGATTAATGATTTTAATAGTAATTAAATAAGTTTCTAAAATAACATCATAGATGATTTGATCTGTCATTCTGAGTGGAGCGAAGAATCTGATTAAAACATTAAGAGATTCTTCGGTCATTAATTCCCTCAGAATGATAAAATCATTTATATAGGTAATTCTAATAAGTAAAAATGTGGATAGTGCGGTAGTTTAATTAATCGTTTTTTAACTAAAATCTATAATTCTTCAGTAATCTTTTCAGCTAATATTTTAGACTTTCTCACAGTCAATACATACCCAGGGAATGCTTAGCTTCAATTCACCCTTTTCTTTAGCTAAATCATTGAGCTTTTTCTCTACCAGGGCAAAAATAGGATTAACATCCTGGGATTGTAATAATCCCGTCCAATCTTCCAGAAAAGAGAGTTTTATCACAAAATGATTCAACATGGTTGAACCATCAGTATATCTGAAATTGAATATATCTTCGTGGACATTTTTAACTTTAAATCTATTTGTTTTTAATAAATCCTTCATATATTTGATTGGTTTACGCTTTGCAAATATATGATCTTCAAGTTTTTGAACTTCTTTACCTTTATTATAGTCTTTTAAAACTTTTCGAAGTATATCATAAAATTCAATCATGGTATCGGGAAGATTCATTGTAAATACAAATTGAGCACCCTTCTTACTTACCCGGCTTATTTCTTTCATTACAATTTTATCATCTTCGACATTATTAATGCCGTTATTGGAGATAATCAGATCAAAATAATTATCTTTAAAAGATAACTTCTCAGCTTTTCCCTCGATAATTTCCAGATTAGTGATATTCCAGCTTTTAGTTTTTAAACGACTACGTTCAACAGCTTCCGGCCAGGAATCGATCCCATAGACTTTACAGGAATCACCAAGACGCTGTGATAACTCGATAATGGGAAAGCCGCTTCCGCTGCCGATATCCAAAACTTTTATTTTGGATTTAAGTTTTACTATCTCCAATAATTTTAAACCAAATGGTGCTGACCATAAAGGCAGATCATCTATCACTGAAACGAGTTCCGGATCACTAAGATCGTATTTTGATTTTAACCATTGATGCATAGCTATACCAATAATTTTTATTCTTGATTAACTATTTTTTTCTGTTTAATACGCTGTACTATCATGTGTATCACAATCATAAAAAACGCAGTAGTTATCGCCATATCAGCCACATTAAAAATACCTGTGCGCAAACTGCCGATACCCATGTTCATAAAATCAACTACAAAGCCATTATTGAATAATCGATCCCACATATTGCTTAATCCGCCTCCCAGAATCAGAGCAAAAGCAGTGGTTGTCCAAATATCCATTTCTTTGGAAAAAAGAACTACAAAAAATAAAATTAATAAGAATACAACCGGAATAATTGTCAACAATATTGTCCGTAACGGTGCCGGCCAGTCGGAACCCATACTCAGAAATGCACCATCATTTTCCGCATAGTGAAATATAAAAAGATTACCTAAATAAGTGATTGTCGGTGCATCAGACAAGTAGTCGCGTGCTAATTCTTTTGTAACCTGATCAGAAATAATCACAGATGCCAGAATGACAAGGATTATTATCCATCGTTTCATTTTTGTCTTAGTATTCCATTCCATAGATTTCCGACCTAATCTGATTAAGGAAAATAATATATCTATTCAAAGTTAGATGAATTTATTTGATACAGTAAATTAGTTTATCTCAAATTTTAAATCAAATTAAGTTGATATAAATTAGCCTGAAATTATTTTAGCCTATTAAAATTGAAATGATTAAATTACCATAATAAATGCTATCTATGAATGTTGAAATATAAAAGGAAATAACTTGCCGCTTCCACTTACTCAAATTTTAATGGCCATCATTATTGTAACATTAGGGTCAATTATTCAGGGCTCCGTTGGTTTTGGCCTGGGTC
>JARRPN010000148.1:0-5356 GCA_037382875.1 Calditrichaceae bacterium
GTATTTTTTCCGCTTCCGGCGCCTTTTTACGCCACTGTACGCTAACAAAGGTTCCCGGTGATAAAATTGCGGATACCAATGTCGAATTACCCCTTGTTCTTGAAGCAATCTGTTGAGCCTGAGGAATCTCTAAATCAGCATCTTTTATCGGCAGTTCCATATTTAATATGGTAATGGGCGTTTGCTGTATATAAAGATCAATTTTATGCGGTCCTCTGTCTAAAGATGACTTAACCGAAAAATTGGCTTTAACGGTATACTCACCTTTTCCTTTTAAGATGACCTTATGATAGCCGCCTTCACTGACTATCAAAGCAGGTTTATTATCAACTGTTAATTCATTAATTGCCATATTTTGTCTGAGAATCGGAATATTTAAGTAACCTTCATCTTTCATGATATGCACGATGAACGTAGCTGTAAAATCTGTGGCATTATCATTCATCTTGCCGCTATATTCAGATTTCGTAATCAGATATTCAAATGGAGGTTTAGCAGTCGGATCAGTTGGGGTTTTCATCTGATCCACCAGTTTCTGAAACTCCTGTTTTGATAAAATAACATTGCCGTCTTTAGCTGTATACGGCGGTATGGTTTTAACCCCTGTTTGAGCCAGCAATTTGTGAAATGTTTGTAAAGGGATTACGATATTATCCCCATCCAGGTTTAACAGTTTTTTAAACTCATCCCAGGAAACGGTAACCTGAGAATCATTTTCTGGTTTTTCCTGGGCCATTGTTGAATTTAAAGGAATCCAGCATAATAACAGCAGCGTAGTAATCCAGATTGAAGAATTGATTTTCATTTAAATATCCTCCATAAATATTTTGAAAAAATATAACATCCATATTCGACTTATTGTTTTAATTATTAATAACAGAAAGTGAAAAAAGGTAAATAGTTGATTTGTTATAAATTCATAGTATAACAATTATTAAAAAGAATTAATTATATATGTTTAAGGAGAACATGAAGAAATTGCGGATGCTAAATCAAATTAAATCTTATAGTAGTGTTTGGAGGATTACTTATTAACGTAATATTCTCTGTCAAATTTACGCCGAATTCCGACTGGCATTGATGTTCCCATATAATGAACGGCGTACAATTTTTTCGTAAACCGGTTTATTGGAAACATCCTGCTCTATTTTTTGCAAAGCATATTGTTGTATGGTCAATAAAGGCAATACTATCTTTTCACGAATAGCGATGGAATGTTTGGTCACTTTTTCTTCTTCCATTAGATCCTTATAGCCTGAAATTTTAAGAACCATCTCTTTTGTTAGTTGATATTCATCATTAAGTATATTCCAGAATTCCTTATAATCGTTATCTTTAGCAATATATCGGGTCAACTCAAAATAACATTTCGAAAGAGACATCATACTGTTTAAAATTAATGCTTTAAAAAAGGGTACCTCTTTAAAGATCCTTTGCATGTTCTTCAGCTTATTTTCTTCCATCAAGTTCTTAATGGCTGTTCCCATTCCAAAATAACCCGGAACGTTCTGTTTTAACTGACTCCAGGAGCCGACAAATGGAATAGCTCTTAAATCTTTTAAAACCAGTTTACTTTTATTTCCTCGTTTATCAGGCCGGCTTCCGATATTAGCTTGTCCATAGTATTTCAAAGTACTTTTATTTTCCAGATAGGGAATAAACATTTTGTGGTTTTTTAACTCTTGATATTTTTTATAACTAATGTCTGCCAGTTGTTCAATAATATCTCGGTACTCATTACTGATTACATTTTCATTATTAAATAAACTATGGGACAATCCTGCGGTGATTAATTGTTCATAATTGTTAATAAAATGTTCTTGTGTACCATATTTACTTGTAATCGTTTGCCCTTGTATGGTTAACTGGATAGCATGATTAGCGATTTTATTGGTTTGTGATGCATAAAATCGATGTGTTTTTCCACCACCCCTGGCTGGAGGTCCACCGCGTCCATCAAAGAAAATTACTTTTATATCATATTCTTTACATAATAACGACAACTTTTCCTTTGTCTTAAAAATAGACCAATTGGCCTGCAAGTAGCCGCCATCCTTCGTACCGTCAGAAAAACCAAGCATTATGGTTTGTTCATTTCCTCGCTGCTTTAAATGAGCCCGGTATTGCGGTATTTCAAACAGGGTCCGCATAATATTATCCGCTTGTTCCATTGCTTCCATAGACTCGAATAACGGAATAATGTCAAATGTAATGGGTTCGTCACCCCAGGCACACCATTTTAATAAACAATAAGTAAATACTATCGAAAAAATATCCTCTGAATTACTTATGATATAACGGTTGCAGCCCTCCTCACCGTTTTTCTTTTGAATGGTTTTAAGCTGTTTAATTATGGCTATCGTATCTGATTGAACGTTATCATCAAACTGATCTTCTGATACCTTAAAAGTTTGATTAAGCAGGATGGATAACAATTCAGAAGTGTTAAGTTCGTCCAGATTATTTTTTACATGACCTTCCTTTTTTAAAATTGATTCAATAATTTGTTTATGAATATTATGATTTTGCCTGATATCCAGTATGGCAAAATGGGTTTTGAAAATATTTACTTTATCAATAAAACTATCCAGTTCATCAAGATACAAACTACTGTACTTATCAATAAGTAAATTCCTTACCTTTAAAACAGATTCTATAATTTTTTTATAAGAAATATGTTCATCCAGATCGAACATAGTTTTATAAATTTTAGCTCTTAAATCGGCAATAATATCTTCAATCTCTCTGAAGGTTAGTTTACGTTCCAATTCTTTAGTATCCTGATAATAGCACTTCATCAATGTCATTCTCAGCTCATCAGCAACACTTATAGTAGTATCTGATGTAACATATGGATTGCCATCCCTGTCACCGCCAGGCCAAAAACCAAGTTGAATTATTTTCGGATTTTCGAATCGATTATATGGAACATTCTGTCTGATATGAGAATAAAGCTTCCCAACGGCATTATAATAAACATTCCTTAGATAATAGATAACGTTTTTGGCTTCATCGAGAGGTGTCGGTTTTTTTGAGTTAATTAATGAGGTTAAACCAAGTTGCTGTAGGGTAATATCTATCTGATTAATGTCATTTAATTTGATATATGTTCTCAATCTGTCTATAATATCCAGAACAGCATGCGTATAGAATTGTGTCGGATGGGCTGTAAAAACAATACGCGTACTGAATGTACTTAGTTTATCAAGCAACTCTTCACTGCTATTTTTGTTTTCTGACAGATGGATATAATCTATAAGCGAAAGGTCATCATTATATTTTTTTATCTCAGGAAATGCGGCATCCTCAACACTATCATAAAGTACGATTTGACGTTCAATATATTGAATAATACGGAACATGAAATCAATTTTTTCATCTTCTGATTTTAGTTTTACATGAGTGTCAAAAAAGGAATCGAGTATTTCGATTGGATCACTGCCTGATTCGAAACCTTCCTTACAATGACGCTGCATCAGTGGAATGAGTACACCGATGTTGCCAATACCTTGAAACGGAAGATTTAAAAATAAACTATTATAAACATCAAATTTATTTTTAACGGTTTGTTCAAATTCTTTAACTACTAAAGAAGTATCATTCATAATATCTGTTCTTACACTTGTTTTTAAACTTTGCTAATAGTAATAAATAAACATGATAACCAAACCGGTTTATTCCAATGCCAATTTATTAATACAACTTCAAATTACGTATCAGCAGAAATTAACTTCCTAAGAATGATTAGCCATTGATCATTTTGTCTTGTAAGAACATATAATTCCTGGCCTTTTTCAGTATTTGCTTTTCCATCCATTATCCAGGTCATAGTAAATGTATAAAAAACAATTGCGGTGTTTTCATAGATAAATACATTATCAACACTATCATTATAGTCTTTTATTTCTGCTTTATTAATAAAATCGTGGTAACTTTGAATACATATTTTTCTACCGTCACCAAGAATTTTTAAGTCCGGAGCAATAATTCTTACATTTTCATGGAAATATAAATCAAGTTTACTTAAGTCACCTTTTATCATATTTTGATTTAAAGATTCAATAATTTTTGAAATATTTTTCTTGTCTGTCATTTTAGCAAGCCCAAATTAAATTTTGAATGATGCATTTGATTTGTTATTTTACAAACATGTTTTTTATTTGTAAAGACATAAATTATAAAACTCCGCATTTTAGAAATGTTGATTTCCCTCCATTCATTTTATATACCAAAATAATGCGATAGTCAGCTGCACGATTTTACCATTTTTTATTAATTAACTCGTTTTATTAAATAGGTTTTATTATGCAGTATTCAAAAAAAGATATCTCAACGATTGAGAACGCAAATATAGTATCAGATTTACCTGAGAAAATTACAAAAGATGAACATTGGGATAAGCTCCAGGATGTGGAGATACCAGAACACTTAAAAGATATGGTTGAAAAAAAGGACATGGAACATCGATATTTCGATGATACGCCCTTTTGGCAAAAAATTCCATATTTTAAAAATGTGTCAAGAGAAGAATTTATGGATGTTCATTTTCAAAATCAGAATTCCGTAACAAAAATTGATCATTTAGATGATCTGCTTGACGAACTGGTTGATCCTGATTTTTTAGAAGATATACATAAAGGTATGGCTAAAGCACCGATGAATATTCGCGTTTCTCCTTATATTATGAGTCGGATTAACTGGGACGATCCATACAAAGATCCATTACGTAAGCAATTTATCCCCTTAGCCAGTAATATTAAACCGGATCATCCCAAGCTTGTGCTTGATTCATTAAGTGAACAGGAAGATTCACCGGTTAATGGTCTGGTTCATCGCTATTTTGACAAAGCCCTTTTTCTACCACTGGATGTTTGTCCTGTTTATTGCCGATTTTGTACACGCAGTTATGCGATAGGGAGTGATACGGATTTGGTAGCCAAGCTCAGTTTCAAACCAGTTCCTAAAAAATGGCACAAGGCTTTTGCCTATATCGCATCCCGTCCTGAGATTGAAGATGTTGTGATATCAGGTGGTGATACCTATATGCTTACTCCGGAACGACTTAGGCAAATTGGTGAATTATTGCTTGCCATTCCGCATGTTCGTCGACTCCGCTATGCCAGTAAAGGGCCGGCTGTTTTGCCTATGAAAATTATAACGGACAAAGAATGGAGCCAAGCTCTGATTGATTCCGTGGAACTCGGTAGAAAAATGGGAAAGGATGTTGTATTTCACACCCATTTCAACAGCCCAAATGAAATAACTGATATTACCAGAGAAGCCATGCTTTATCTTTTTAAACATGGAGTAACGGTACGAAATCAAAGTGTTCTTTTACGCGGTGTTAATGATGATC
>JARRPN010000149.1:0-5676 GCA_037382875.1 Calditrichaceae bacterium
TGTTATCAGGTTGGTCGGCCATTGTTTGCCAGTGGTGTTCGCAATATTGCAGTTACCTCATGGGATGAAGAAACCGGGCAGGGTGATGCCTATTTTACCTTTGTTTACGGAACGAATATAGCTGAAGTTGAAGTTGACATGGCTTCGGGCAAACTCAATGTCACACGATTTTTATCCACGCATGATGTCGGCAAAGCGGTCAATAAATCCATGGTTGAAGGACAGATTTATGGCGGAGTAGCCATGGGAATGGGTTACGGGATTATGGAAGAATTTATCCAGGAATCCGGGAAGGCAAAGACAATTAATTTTGATGAATATTATATTCCAACAGCTCTCGATATGCCGCGAATGAAATCCATAATTGTTGAGAATGAGGATGAATTTGGACCTTTCGGGGCCAAGTCTATCGGTGAGCCGGCCTTAGAAATGGTTGCCCCTGCTATCGCTAATGCCATCTATAATGCGACCGGCAAAAGGATATACAATTTACCGGCTAACTTGGAAGAAGTGCTTCTAGGTAGAAAATTACACCGGGATATTGAACGCGGTTCAGTCTCCTGTAAAATAGATCCGACATAGAATATTGTTAGAATTGATGTTGATTAGTAACTAACCCACCCCTTTATCCTCTCCCTGATTATCAGGGAGGGGCGGTCCCGATGAAATCGGGATGGGGAGAGTCTAAAAGAAATAAAAGAGAATAATGGACAAATCAGTATCGGCCCAGCGGTTACTCATTCTGAAATCATCCAGAATAATTTGACTAAACAATATGAACCTTTACTTGCTGAAGCTTGCCGTGCCATAGGATCATTGCAGATTCGAAATCGCGGTACTATTGGAGGCAATATTTGCAATGCATCACCCTGTGCCGATTCGATTCCTGCCTTGATTGTTCTGGATGCTCAAATGGTGATTGAGTCAGCTAATGGCGAACGGATAGTGCCTGTTACAGATTTTTTTGTTAAACCATATCAAACAATTCTTAACACAGGAAGCTGGCTGAAAGAAATCCGAATTCAAAAAATGAAACCGGAAGAAAAGTATTCATTTTTTAAGCTGGGCAGGCGCAACGCTTTGGCTATATCAAGAATGAATTTTGCTGTGATGATGAAAATTTCAGATAAGATTATTGATTCAGTTCAACTGGCGCCCGGATCGGTTTATCCAACCTGGCAACGTGTTACTGAAGCTGAAGAATTTCTAAAGGGAAAACAAGCATCTAAAGAAATATTCAATGAAGCAGGAAAAATTGTTGCGGATAGCATGATTAAAACGAGCGGCCGGCGCTGGTCGACCTCATACAAAGAACCGGTTGTTGCAGCCCTTACAGCAAGAGTTCTTGGTAAAGCAGCAGGTTTGAACATAGAGTAAGCGTATGATTAAGATTAGGATTAAGGTAAATAAAAAGAACTATGAACTTTCCGTAAATCCGGATTTGCTGCTTGTGGATTTACTGCGTGACCATATCGGATTGACTGGCACAAAAAAAGGTTGTGAAATTGGCGAATGCGGGGCCTGTACAGTTATTATGAATGGAAAGGCAGTGAATTCCTGTCTTGTTTTAGCCGTTCAGGCGGACGGCGCCGAAATTACTACAATTGAAGGTATAGCACAAAATGGTGATTTGCATCCGGTTCAGCAAGCCTTCTTGGAACATGATGCCGTCCATTGTGGATTCTGTACACCGGGTATGGTGCTCAGCGCCATTAATTTGCTGGCCCATAATCCCAAACCAAGTGAATTCGAAATCCGCGAAGCCATTGCCGGAAATTTATGCCGTTGTACAGGTTATCAGCAGATAGTTGAGGCAATTCAAGCCGTTATTGACCAATCGAAATAATCATTTTTGAAGAATTTTTTTCTAATCATAATTGTTTTTTAATGATATGAGTTCCTTCCAGATTATTGATGACACCTATTTATTTGAATGTACCAAATGCGGTAACTGCTGTAGCGGTAATATCCGAATCTCACTCAATCTCTTTGATCTGTATAAAATGGCACGGTTCCTTAAATTGAATTCAACGAAGGAATTGTTCCAGGATAATTATGTGCGATTGTTCAAACATGAAGAACATAATGTTTGGTTGACCGAGATCCAGTTTAAATCAGATCCTCTAAAATTTTGTCCTTTTCTGATTAATGAAGCTGATGACAAAAATTATATGCAGGGATTATGTAGTCTGCATCCGGAGCACAAGCCTTTAATCTGTGCCATGGCACCAGTAGGCAGAGTGCTGGATTTTGATGATGACAGCGATCAATTTGTATTTATGAAACCGGCAGTTGATTGTCCCGGAGTGGATGAAGAAAAAGAAAATCATTTATCAAATGATATTAGAATCCATAAAGAAGAATTGAATCTTCAGAAACGATTTTTCAGAATACTAGAACAACTTAAAGAAGCGGATTACTCCCGAGAATACTATCTAAAAAATTTGTATCAGTTTAAAGTCAATCAGAATTTTTCAGATGTTATGAAATCGATTGAAAATAGAATTATGACTGGTGAATTATAAATTATGAATTGAAAATCCATTATCTGGAATCCAGTATCCAGTATCACTCATAAAAAATATTAAACTTTTTACTCTGATTAACTTTCCGAAACATTTTCCTTCCTTATCAGTTTACAAGAATAATTTTGTTGTTAAATTTGTTCAAAATAGAAAATAATTTAAAAAAGATGGAATTAACAAATGATCGGACACCTGATCACTAAATATATAGAATCCGGGCAAGATAAATTATTATTTGATTCTCTACTGGATTTATTTCTGGAATTACTAACATATACATCCGGGAATGTTGCTGAAGCTCTTAATTGGATGACCTCTTTGGATGAACGTTATGGATTAACCAATGAAGAGTACGGCATGGGTGATTTTATCGATGAACTGAAAGAAAAGGGTTATATTAATGATGATGAAGATGGAAATGCTAACTACATTTTAACCTCCAAGGCTGGTCAAACCATTCGTAAAAGATCACTGGAAGAGATTTTTGGTAAATTGAAAAAATCCGGGCGTGGTAATCACAGAACAAACTATACGGGACAGGGAGAAGAAGCAACGGCTGACCGAAGAACTTTCGATTATGGTGATGAATTTGAACATATCAATTTGACCGAGTCTATTCATAATGCTCAGGTGAATCATGGTATTGATGAGTTTTCACTGACAGAAAGAGATCTGATCATCCAGGAGCGGGAATATAAAACACTGACATCCACAGTCCTCATGATCGATATTTCACACTCAATGATTCTGTACGGTGAGGATCGTATTACACCAGCAAAAAAGGTCGCTATGGCTTTATCGGAGCTAATAATTACGCGGTATCCAAAAGATACTCTGGATATTATAGTTTTTGGTAATGATGCCTGGCCGATTGAAGTAAAGGATTTGCCTTATCTTCAGGTGGGGCCATATCATACCAATACGCATGCCGGATTGGAATTGGCCATGGATATTTTACGGCGTAGAAAAACACACAACAAACAAATATTCATGATTACGGATGGGAAACCAAGCTGCATAAAAGAAAGAAATCGTTATTATAAAAATAGTTTTGGACTGGATCGTAAAATAGTCAATAAGACATTAAATCAGGCTGCTCGATGCCGAAGATTGAATATCCCAATTACCACGTTCATGATTGCCAAAGATGCTTATCTGCAACGTTTTGTAGCTGATTTTACCCGAATCAACCACGGGAGGGCATTTTACAGCAGTCTAAAGGGTCTAGGTGAATATATTTTTGAGGACTATATTCGTAATCGTCGTAGACGGGTTAATTAAATTTGAAGTTCAGGAGATGATATAGATGAATAAACAAGATTTATTAAAAATTAAAACGCTGGGTGAATTAAAAAAATCAGGTTATACCAGCCGTACTATAAAGGAAGAAATGCGTACCAATTTGATCACGCATATGCAATCCGGAAAGCCAGTTTTTGATGGTATTATCGGATTTAATGATTCAGTGATTCCGGATTTACAGCGTGCGATTTTATCACGACATAATATTATTCTCCTTGGATTGCGCGGACAAGCAAAGACAAGGATTGCACGCCTAATGGCTAATTTGCTGGATGAATATATTCCAATAGTGTATGGATCAGAGCTTAATGATGATCCGTTGCAGCCGATTTCAAGATATGCCATAGATTTAATTAATGAACAGGGCGACGATACACCCATAAACTGGCTGCATCGTTCAGAACGTTATGCCGAAAAATTAGCTACACCGGATGTGTCTATTGCTGATCTCATTGGTGATTTGGATCCAATTAAAGCTGCTGCTCAAAAATTGCAGTATTCCGATGAGCGGGTCATTCATTTTGGTCTTATTCCGCGGTCGCACCGATCCATTTTTGCAATTAACGAAATACCCGATCTGCAGGCACGTATCCAGGTTGCCTTATTCAATATTTTACAGGAAAAAGACATTCAGATACGCGGATTTAAAATTCGTCTGCCATTAGATATAGCCTTTGTCTTCACTGCTAATCCGGAGGATTATACCAATCGTGGTTCGATTGTTACACCATTAAAAGACCGGATTGATAGTCAGATTTTGACACATTATCCTAAATCCATTGCTGTTGCCCGGCTGATTACGGCACAGGAAGCAAAGGTTACAGAGGGACAGCAAAAAAATATACAGGTGCCGGAGCTGATTCGTGATCTAATTGAACAAATTGCTATTGAAGCGCGAGATAGCGAATATGTTGATCCAAACAGCGGTGTTTCAGCCCGATTATCTATCTCAGCTTATGAGAATTTAATCAGCGCTGCTGAACGTAGAATGCTGCTCAATAAAGAGAAGAAAACTTCTGTCCGTATCTCCGATATATTTGGTGTTATTCCTTCAATTACTGGAAAGGTAGAGTTGGTTTATGAAGGGGAACAGGAAGGTCCGATTAAAATAGCTCATATTCTTATTAATAAAGCTATCCGGACACAATTCCTCAATTATTTTCCTAATCCGGAAAAACATAAACGGGAACAAGAACTGAATCCATTTAACCGCGTTACGGATTATTTTGATGAAAACCGGGCTGTCCAATTGCTGCTTGATTTTTCAAATAAAGATTATGAAGCAACACTTCACAAGATCCCGGGACTTGCTGAGCTTATTAAAAAAATGCATCCCAAAGCCAGTAAAGAAGAGCAGTTATTGTTGATGGAATTTGTTTTACATGGGCTGGCTGAATATTCATTTTTGAGTAAATATCCTTTGGAAACCGGGATTGAGTTCAAAGACATGATGAGTAGCATGTTAACAGAAGCTGATGATGATGAGGATGATGATTTTCGTGAGCTTCGGGATATTATTTAATGGAAAATCATTTATCAAAATATTAAATAAAATTTGATTTTCTATGTAACATAACGATGATTAATGCGTAATAAATTCTTAACTGATTGTTTAACGGAGATGGATAAATGAAAAATTATTTTCAGGGACTGGTGATTCTACTTCTTGCGATACCATTTATTTATATGGCTTATGATGTGAGCAGGGAAGTATTAAAAAAATCATACGTGTTAGTGACAACAAAAACAAAGCCATTTATCAAAGGTATATCGAGTTTCTTGTTTGATTAATTGACTTTTCATACCATACCTTAACATAGATTAAAGACGATTCCAAGATGGAATCGCC
>JARRPN010000150.1:0-6686 GCA_037382875.1 Calditrichaceae bacterium
CCTAAAACATATAGTTCAAAAAACAAAATCCAAGCACCGTTACTTATATAAAATCAAAAATCATTTCAAAAAATCAAAGCACTTAATGTAAATCAGAATGATGTTATTGTTCAACAATATATAAATGGCCCAAGTTATTATTATAGTGCTCTTTTTAACAATGGTAATAAAGTAGACTATTTTATACAGAAAAACTAACACCAGGAGCCAAACGGAAAATCCGTTCTTTTTGCCGTACAGTCAACATTGCCGGATGAATTAATTAGTAAAATTGATAAGTTGTTTAAAACTTTGAAGTGGAAAGGTGTTATGATGTTTGAGTTTAAGAAAGGGATTGATGGAAAATTTTATGCAATTGAATGTAATCCAAGATTTTGGGGCCCTCTTCAATTATCACTCGATAACGGAGTTAATTTCACTAAATCTCTCATTTATAATAAAAAATTCAGTGAACCTGAAACAGCAAAACAATCTTATATCTGGCTTGCAGGATATCTTCATGGTTTATTAATAAAAATCCAAACTAAAACACATTTTCAAAAATATCATTCATTATCTGGATATCACATGATTAAAGATGTTTGGTTTAGGAAAGATACCTTTTTATATTTTTTCATTGAGCCGATATATATTTTAAAGAATTATTTTTTAAAAAGTTAAATCATTAAAAAGTTATAAGTATCATAACTATTTTTATCTTTTGTTTCAAAGAATAAATTAAAATTTTCATTATCAAAATTATATTCTGCGGCAGTACTTGTACCCTAAATAACATTCCAAATGTTGTCACTATTAAAATCCCATCTATAATATTAAATAGGGATGAATAAAATATGTTGTCTCTAATATTTAAGAAATGTTTATCTTCTTCGATAAGATTTATTCAAATTTCATATCATATCTCAGTAATTTTTGTGGATTATATATAATGTAAATACTAAATTTGCTGTTTCAGAACAAATTTTATGGAGGTAAAATGCCAGTACAATCTGTCCCTCTGCTCGATCTTAAAGCCCAGTATGCACGAATACGAGATGAAATTGAACCGGTTGTTAAAGAAGTTATCGAATCCCAGTATTTTATTATGGGACCAAAGGTCCAGGAATTTGAAAAAAATGTTGCAAAATATTGTAATGTAAAACACACCATCGGAGTCTCGTCAGGAACAGATGCTATATTACTATCATTAATGGCGTTGGATATCGAGCCGGGTGATGAGGTTATAACCACAACCTATTCTTTTTTTGCAACAGCAGGGTGTATCTCTCGATTGAATGCTATTCCGGTTTTTATTGATATCGATCCAGAATCTTTCAATCTTGATCCTTCATTAATCGAAGCAAAAATTACAAATAAGACTAAAGCGATCATACCCGTGCATCTTTATGGCCAAATGGCAGATATGGATCCAATCCTGAAGATAGCTAAAAAACATAATCTCAAAGTTATTGAAGATGCCGCCCAGGCCATTGGCAGTGAATATAAAAATGGAAAACGGGCTTATCATAAGATGATTGGAGGAAACTTCAGACTGGATGCTCTTCAAGCTGCTGTTCTGAATGTTAAACTTAAATACCTGGATAGCTGGACGGAAAGACGTCAAGCGAATGCTGATTATTATGATGAGTGGATCATTAAAAACAGTCTTGATCAGGTTATACAAACACCTAAGAGATTATCGGGTTACAGGCACATATTTAATCAATATATTTTGCAGACCGAGAATCGTAATGAATTAATTAAACATTTGAACGATGATAACATTGGATGTGAAATTTATTATCCGGTGACCTTTAATAATCAGGAATGTTTTAAATATCTGGGCTATAAAAAAGGTGATTTCCCAATCGCGGAGAAAGCGGCAGATGAGACTATAGCCATACCCATTTATCCTGAATTAACAGATGATCAGAAAGATTATATTCTTAATTCAATGAAAAATTTCTATTGTGGGTAACTTAACATCAAGGAATTTATTAATGCTGTGATGAATTGTTTTAAGAATTGACAGATTCAAGAACACTAGAACAAATTTCTTTGAGGGATTTTATAGAGTAAGGTTTTTCCAAATAGCCATGAGCGCCCAAATCCATGACTAAGCGTTTTTTACTCACTTCGGATATACCTGAGGCAACAATTACAGGAACAGCTTTATTGATCTCTTTTAGTTTTTGAAGGCAAATCATACCATTCATTCTTGGCATAATTAAATCAACAATTATGAGATCAATCGATTGGTTTTTTTCTTTGAATACTTCAACAGCACTTTCACCATCAGCTGCTGAAACTATATTATAACCGAGATGATTTAGCATATCTTGAGCGATATCCCGAATCATTTCCTCGTCATCTATAACAAGTATTGTTTTTCGATTTTCTGCCTCGCTCATGTATTCCAAGAACTCCTGCTGGATTTAATTACTCGTAATCGATTCAGAAAATTATTTTTCGTTAATATACAAAACTTTTTAGTTAAATGCTTTCTATTTTTCTAATCTCTATTATCGCCAGTTTATCTTAATTCTTCAGCCAGAAACGTACGAAGATCATTCATATTAATACGTTTCTGTTTCATGCTATCCCGATAGCGTATTGTAACTGTATTGTTCTCAAGCGTTTCTGAGTCTACGGTCACACAAAATGGAGTACCAGCTTCATCTTGCCGACGATAACGGCGACCTATTGAACCGCTTTCATCATAGAAAATTCGATAATCTCCACGCAAATCATTGGTAATCTTTTTGGCAAGATCATCCATCCCATCACGTTTAACCAGTGGGAATATTGCCACTTTGATCGGTGCAATAGCTGGTGCCAATCTTAGAACAACACGTTCGTCCTCTTCCTCATAGGCATCTACCAGACATGTGAGTAGTGTGCGGTCACAGCCTATGGATGTTTCGATGATATAAGGTATAAAACGTTCTTTTGTTTGATCATCATAATATCTTAAATCTTTGCCTGAATATTCAGCATGACGTCCCAAATCAAAATCAGTACGATTATGTATACCTTCGATTTCCTGCCAGCCGAAAGGAAACTCATATTGAACATCATAAGCTGCTTTGGCATAATGGGCAAGTTCATCCGGTCCGTGTTCATTAAAACGCAATTTTTCCTTTCTTAATCCAAGCCGTCCGTACCAATCCATGCGAGTTTGTTTCCAGTACTCAAACCATTTTTCATCTTCTGACGGGTGAATGAAATACTGCATTTCCATCTGTTCGAATTCCCGGGTACGGAATATAAAATTGCCGGGTGTAATTTCATTACGAAAAGCTTTTCCAATCTGGGCGATACCGAAAGGCAGCTTGCGTCGACTTGCTTCACGCACATTATGAAAGTTAACATAAATACCCTGAGCGGTTTCGGGACGTAAAAAAACAACATTAGCTGAATCTTCCACCGGACCCATATGGGTTTTAAACATCAAATTGAATGAGCGGATATCCGTGAAAGAATCTTTGTTTCCGCATTTGGGGCAGGGTTTATCTAGATCTATATTATCAGCACGATAGCGGGATTTACATACTTTACAATCGACCAGGGGATCAGTAAATCCTTCTACATGGCCGGATGCTTCCCATACTTTAGGGTGCATAAGTATACTGGCGTCGATGCCTTCGATATCATCCCGTTCGTATACCATACTCTTCCACCAGAGTTCCTTTATATTCTTTTTTAGTTCGATACCAAGAGGACCGTAATCATAACAGGAATTAATACCACCATAGATCTCGCTGCTCTGAAAAATAAAACCCCTTCTTTTGGCCAGGGATACCAGTTTTTCCATTGTTTTTTCTATCGATGCCGCCACAAAAATTCTCCCATAGACATTATAAATCAGTTACAATTTCGGGGATAAAGTTACGATTTATCGTTTAAATTTCCAATTTTATCTTTAATCATAAAATAAGATATTCCCTTTACAATTGAACATATATTTGATTTCTTATAACAGAAATAGTATTATACACGAAAACAGTGTACAATAAATATGTGTGGGCATTATTATGCTAAAAAATATTACTCTAAGCGCAGATGAAAATTTAATTCGTAAAGCAAGGGAAAAAGCCCAGCGCGAAAAAACAACCTTGAATGCAAATTTCAGGCAATGGTTAAGACAATACATCGGTAAAAATACCAGAACATCATCATTTAAAAACCTGATGCATCAACTCAATTATGCAAATACAGGTAAAAAATTTACCCGGGATCAGTTAAATGAGCGATAAATATTTTATTGATACCAATATTTTTATTTATTCTTTTGATAAAAACGAACCGGCAAAATGCGATATTGCTAAAAAAATAATTGCTGAAGCTTTGGAACATTCCATTGGCATGATAAGCTTTCAGGTGATACAAGAATTTTTAAATGTGGCTTTACGAAAATTTCAGATACCATTGTCGATCCCCGATAGTAACAAATATTTAAATCTGGTATTGGAACCTTTGTGCGATATATTTCCGGATATCGAACTGTATCATCATGCCCTGGATTTGATGGAACGTTGGCAATATTCATTTTATGATTCATTAATTATTTCAGCAGCCATGCGAGGTAATTGTAAAATATTATACTCAGAAGATTTGCAGCATAAGCAAAAAATTGAAAATCTGACAATAAATAATCCTTTTTTATAATACAAAGATTTAAAAAAATTTCACAAATAATTATGTTACAGAATAAATGATCCAAGAATATTCACAATCATTTAAAAAAGAATAATCCATCTATGGAAAGTTTATTTTATACTTATTGTTTTATTGATGTGTGCTATTATATTTAAATATAACTATCCTGAACATAATATTTTTGATGCATTTAAATTCTTTTTAAGTGTATTTCTCATAATTTTCCTAATTACTTATGTTATACATTTTCAATATTATAAAAAGAGTAATAACTTGGTATTGACAGTTGATATCAGTCGAGGAATCTTAAAAATAAAAAGAAAAAACCAATTAATAGAATACCTAATCAGTGATATCGAGAAAGCTGAATATTATCTAACATACAATTTGGTGAATGATAGACATGGATGGTTGCCATGGGATACATATCATTATTTAGATTTATACTTTAAAAATGGAGAATATATCACAATTCCATGTTTTGTTGTTAACTATAACGAACTTGTATTACCAATTGACGAATCTAAAATAGAGTTAATTAAGGTATTCTATCCACTCATAAAATAAATATTACTTATTTATAAATGAATGGTACTATCATTTCATAAGTTTGTATTAAGGCGTTGTAATAAGTTTTAGTTTAAAACCAATATAAAAACACAGATGGTTATTGCTGAGATATTTTATTTCTAGTGTTAAGAATAAATTAAATCAACATACTCAATGATTTTACAGTAATATTCGTTTCAGTATGGAAATTCAAGTAATCGATCAACAAATGAATAAAATACTGGGCAGGGCAATCTTTTACTTGAAATTCGTCAATTTTGCGGTGTGGATAATTCTGTAATTTTCTTAAAAATACCATATCATCTAATTTAATCTTTCGTAAAATGTCCGTTCCCTCGGTGCAATCGTTACATAATATAGATCCCTTTTCCATCGAGAAATACGAAATATCAGATAATGCTTCTTTTTCACAAACCTGACAATTATCAAAATTTGGTTTGAATCCTAAAAAAGAAATGAGTTTTAATAAGAAGTAAATAAAAATAACTGCTGGTGTTTTAGTAGATTTTAAAGCATCCAATAAAACAATAACAAAATCATAAAAAATAGTATCCGAATGGCTCTCCCGTATTACCTGTCGGATCAATTCCAGAATGGCCAATGCATAAGGCAATCGCTGCAGATCCGGGCGGATCGCATTATAAGAATCAATGACATCCACATCGGTTAAAATTTGCAGTGACCGTGTAGTGCGGGAATTAACTACAATTTCCACTCGATTTAAACTTTCCAGTTTTCCAGCGAAAGTACTTTTGCTCCGATATACCCCACGTGCAATCACTTTAATAATGCCATATTCCCGTGAAAATATGGTGACAATCTTACTGGTATCCTTCCAGCGAATAGAATCGATAATAATTGCTTCACTCTTTAATAATTCAGGCATAAATTTAATTTCATTAAATATTCAAATTAAAGCAATCACTAATAATTATTTAATTGCAGAATAAATCAATTATTTGCTAACTTTTTTGGAAATTATTCGTCTTTATTTATACCTCGCTATTTGAAATCGAAACGAGATTTAAAGGAAAATTATGAAATTATATATACCATTAGTTTTTGTATTATTGCTGGTATCTTTGTCCAATGCTTCGGGCCTTAATGAGCAAAATCAGAAAATAACAGTAAAAGCCATCCGCTGTAATGAACCAATCAAAATAGATGGACAGTTATCGGAAACAGTGTGGCAAAATGGAAACTGTGTCGAAAATTTTGTGACAAAAGATCCTATAGAAGGTGGAAAACCTTCTGAAAAAACCGAAGTTCGACTGGCTTATGATGATGAAGCTTTATATGTTGTTGCCCGTTTATTTGATTGTCATCCTGATTCAATTACAAAACAACTAGGACGTAAAGATGCTAATGTTGATGCAGATTTATTCGGCATTTTTATTGATCCTTATCATGATAAACGAAGCGGATATTATTTTGGACTCAGTGCAGGAGGAACTCTTCTTGACGGTGTAATGATGAAT
>JARRPN010000151.1:0-5320 GCA_037382875.1 Calditrichaceae bacterium
GGCAAGGATGTTGTTCAAATTGATGTCACTAAAGATAATGAGACATTTAAAGCCAGACCTCGTTTATTCTACAATAATAAATCACGCGGTATGATGCGTGAACCGGATGTCAAAGCAGGCATTTTGGTTGATCTGTATGTTTCACCTTTGGAAAGACGTACTTTTGACGAAAATCCATCCGGTCATTCACTTATTTTAAAAAAGGGCGAAACAAAAACTATAGATAATTATGCCATCACATTTATTGATTACAAAATGTCGAGTCATTCTGATAGACCCGGCACATTTTCAATTGGAGCTGAACTGGAAATTACGAAAGGTAAGCAAAAAACATCTATTATTCCTTTAATGATAATTTCAGGAAAAGACCGGGATTATCAGCCAGCCCATATAGGCCTTTCAGATGATTTGCATTCCAGTCCAACCATAACATTAACCGGTGTAAATGCAGATAGTAGAGCAATACAAATCATGATAAGCGGACTGCCTGGACACGATCATAATACGAGTACTGCTCCGGAACAGTTGATTGTTGAAATCAGTAAAAAACCGTTTATGAATATTTTATGGGCCGGATCAATTATTTTATTAATAGGTGCTTATTTTTCACTGCATCGCAGAACGGTGAATCTGATTAAAAAAGAGGGAAATAGTAAATAACGCACTAAAAATTAATTTGTAATATTGAGTTGTTAAGTTAGTATTTGCTAATTACTGGAAACTGAATAAAAAACTTTTGGTATTTTATCCAATCCAGAATCGTGCGATCAATCACATACGAATTGAAACTTTAATGTTATGCTTACGTAAGAAATACAAAGCATTTCTTTGAACATGCCTTATGACCATGCGGAGGCAACGCATAACGATTTTGGTCACTTTCAAAAAAGCCGGTCCGGGAACACCGGCTTTTTTTATGATTAAAATGCATCATACAAACTCACAATATTGATTTTTAACGCTAACTATACTAAGATTTACTAAACCAACGTTGGACTCAGCCTTTTATGGTTAATTTAGATAAAAAGTATCAACTTCCTAAGTGGTTGTTGACATTCTTTTCTGTATTAATGGTTCTGCTAATAGGCTTAATTGACTATTTTAACGGAATCGAAATAAGTGTGGCTATATTATATTTGTTGCCTATAATGTATGTGGCCTGGTATGTAGATCGAATCACGGCATGGATCCTTTCCGGTATTTGTTCAATAGAAGGATTTTTGGCTGATAATTTATTAGGTCATGTTTATGAAAATCCATTTGCTCCTTACTGGAATGCTTTTGTATGGTTAGTATTTTTTACAATATTTGTATTTATAGTCACCTCTCTTAAAAATATTCTCGAAGAAGAGAGGGAGATACATCGTTACGACCCGCTAACTAAAGTATACAATCGAAAAGCATTCTATGAAATGTTATTAAATGAAATTCAACGCAGCATACGATATAATCACCCAATTACATTGGTATATATTGATTGTGATAACTTCAAATCCATAAATGATAATCACGGCCATAAAACAGGTGATATGTTGCTAAAAACACTTGCAGAAACTATTACACTTAATCTTCGCAATGTTGATATCATAGGGCGATTTGGTGGAGATGAATTTGTTTTAATTTTACCGGAATCAAATTTTGATTCGGCAAATATCGTGTTAACAAAATTACAAAAAATCACCACTGCCATGTTCAAACGAAAAAAATGGCCGGTTAGTTTAAGCATTGGTGCATGCACATATATTGAACCCCCTCTTTCTGCAGATGCTGCCATCCAAAATGTAGATAAACTTATGTATAAAGCAAAAAACGGTGGGAAGAATAAAATCGTTCACCGTATTGGTTAATTGTTTATTCTACTAATTTCTATTTTTACCAACCTTTTTTAAAATTTTATCTCATTGTGATAGTTTTGTGATATCTTTATAGTTAGTAAAAGTAGATATTCATTCATTTCAATAAAAGGTAAACCATGAAAACTATTTTACTAACCATAAATGTAGTGATGATTTTGAATTCGACATCCTGGAGTGGACAAAATGTTCATAATTTCAGATTACAGGATATTGACAATAAATGGCAACAATATGAACAATTAAAAGGTGAAAAGCTTACAGTGCTGGATTTTTGGGCAACCTGGTGCAGCCCATGTGTTAAAGCATTTCCAAAATTAAATGAGATGTACAGGAAATATCAGAATAAAGGTGTCCAATTTCTAGGGATCAACATCGATAGTCAAAAAAACAACGCAAAAATAAAACCGTTCGTTAAAGCTTATAAAATCCCCTATCCTATATTAAAAGATCCGAACAGTCAACTTGCTTCACGACTCAATGTTAAAAATATACCAACTTTATTAATCATCAATTCTGAAAATGAGGTGGTATATCGACATCAGGGCTATCGTTTTGGGGATGAAGAAATTATTGAAGAAGAAATATTAAAGATACTGGGGGAACAGGAAAATGAGTAGAATTTTTAAATCTACTTTAAGTATGTGCATGCTGATTTTTCTATTTGCTTGTCGTTCCTATGCACAGCTATCCGGTTCAAACCAGCTTCAATATCAGCTTGGTAATTTGCCTGATGCGAAACCCAGTGACCGGTCAGCACTTTATAATCAGCTTAATTTGAATTATTATCATCAGAATATACAGATCGGGGGAAGACTGGAATTTTTCATGACAGCCGACCGCGATCAGGAATATGCAGAATTACAACAGAAATATATTCAATATCAGACGGGAAATTTTGAAATAAAAATAGGAAATTTTTATGAAAGTCTGGGACAGGGTTTACTTCTGAGGACTTATGAAATCCCCGGTGTGATTTATGAAGATGTCGGCAGTAGACAGCAATATGGTTTTTATAAAGATATCGAAGGTGCGGAGCTAAAATATTATAATACCTGGTTGAATATAAAAGCAATTTATGGACATCCACTTGATCTACTTAAACCGCCTGCTAAAGGACATACAAACAGACGTCCTAATTTAATTCAGGGTGGTGAAATCAGTATAATTGTGTTGGATTATTTTTCACCTGGGATCTTATATCTGCATAGTAACAATGAATTCGATAAAAACGAGTTTACAGGCATTAACTCAACGGGATCTTTTAACTTTGGTTTACAATACTATTTGGAATATGCCCAGAGTCTTAGAGAGCAGGATAATTATTTTCAATTGGGTAAAAATGGTCAACATGCCATGTATGGTTCAATTAGTCAATCCTTTGATATGATTAGTATCAGTCTGGAGATTAAAGACTACCAAAACTTTACACTTAATTTCAATGATCCCCCAAGTCTGGTTAAAGAACATGCCCGTACGCTATTAAATCGCGGTACTCATGTTATTCAGCCATTAAACGAAAGAGGTTATCAAATTGAGGGAATTATTAATCTTGGCAGTATAAATACAATGACTCTGAATCACGCTTTTGCTGAAAATAATTTTGGAAATCATTTAAGTTTTTTTCGTGAGTATTATGCGGATCTGAATTACTATATTACAAAGAAAATTGTATCAAAAGTTTTTATTGATTGGTCACAAGATGAAATTGTAAACAACGTGAATCGATGGACAGGCGGTATATTAATCGATCAACAATTAACCAGCCACTGGAGCAGCATTATGGATTTGCAGGCACAAACTTTTGAGCGTGATTATGGAGCTGGTTCAAGCTTTAACCACAAAGTAAAGAATTTTTTAGTTGATTTAGCAATTTCTTATTCGCCTGTTTTATCGATCGAAATTAATATAGAAGCCACACATGATCCACTTGAATCTGACACTCTATTTGACCTTGCAAATACAGATTATACTATCTGGGCAGGATCATTTATTAACTATGAATTCAATCAAAATCATACATTTTCTCTTTTCTACGGCAAACGCCGTGAAGGCAATGCCTGTTCTGGAGGTATCTGTTATGAAGTGCAGCCATTTGAAGGTATAGAATTTACACTAAATAGTATTCTGTAATAAAGGAGTAATAATTATGCACAAATTCATCTCATATTTATTTGCCATATTGTTTCTCACATCAATTGTAAGTGCAGCTGATGTGGGTGATCCGGCACCCGATTTTACTTTATCTAAAGCAGGCGGCGGTGATTTTACATTAAGTAACTATGAAGGTAAAATCGTTTATATTTTTTGGTTCGGCTATTACTGACCTACCTGTATTTCTGTCGGTGGCAGAACGCAAACTGGGATATATGAAAAATACTCGTCTGATGATGTTGTATGCGTGGGGATCGATGCCTGGAATGGATCAGCATCAGAAGTACAGTCCTTCGCTATGAGTACAAATCCCGATCTTACCTACACCATGTTGATAAATGGTCAGGACCTTGCTTACAATACGTATAGTGTGGCAAATGATTACTCGATGGTAATTGATCGGAAAGGCATCATTCGTTATGTAAAACCTAGTGTAACTCTCGCTGAAATCCAATCAACCATTAACGGTTTACTTGCAACAACAATAAATGATGAGGAAGATCAACCGATTGATTTTCAACTATTCAATAATTATCCAAATCCATTTAATCCCGAAACCACAATTCGATTTAACATTAATCATTCACAGAAAATAAATTTGAATATATATAATGCTCAGGGTAGATTAATAAATCAATTGATAAACAGACAGATGCAACCGGGTGAATACGCCATTAAATGGAATGGCACCGATAGCCAAAATCAAAAGGTCGCATCAGGAATATATTTCTACCAGTTATCAGGTAATAAATATAATATTGTAAAGAAGATGCAGTTTATTAAATGAAATTTTTTACCATTCTGGCATCCGCATTTATTTTATTTTTCACTTCGCTTCTGATCCTGGGTGTTGTCTCAGGATCAGAATTTGATGTGGATACATCCATTACTATTGAAGCGCCACAAGTAGTCGTTTTGAAAGAACTTGTTGATTTTAATAATTATTACAAATGGTGCCCTAATATTACAAAATCAGAGTATAATTCAGAATCTCAATTTCGTGAATCGATTTATAAAATGGATGAACATTTTGTGAAGATTCATGAAAAAGTACAGATTATTACATCGAAAAATATTATTTTATTTTCTGATCACAATAAACAACCACATGGTTATATTCAAAATATTGTCAATGAAATTCATCTAAAAGAGAACTCGGACGGAACAACGGAAGTTAATTGGGAAATCCGTTATACTCTTAAGCCCATGCTAAGTAAAATATTAAATATCTTCGCTGTACAACCTGCCTTAAAACAAATGCTAAATGAAAATCTGAATGGATTAAAGAAAAACTTCGAACGATAAATTTTTTT
>JARRPN010000152.1:0-8594 GCA_037382875.1 Calditrichaceae bacterium
CATTAGGTTGCACATGAACCCGATATAAAAAAGGTAACAGCTTATCTTTTTGCTGACTGATTTTAAAAATATGCATGGCCACGGTCTGATTGGCAGCCAGCATAAATTCTTCAACCAGACGATGGCTATCTAACCGCTTAACAGGTATTACATCGATGGGCCGACCTTTTTCATCCAATACAAAGCGTACTTCCGGTGTTTCAAAATCGATACCTCCATCGCGAAATCGCTTCTCAGTTAATGCTTTACTCAACTGGTGCATCTGTTTAAGTTTATCCTGCAAAGGATCATCCAACTTATCATCAATAATATCCTGCACTTCCTGATAATTGGATCTTCGATTACTGTTAATCAGCGAAGGGGAAATCCGATAATTGATGACTTCCAGGTTTTGATTGTATTCCATAAAGCAGGTAAAAGTTAATCGATCTACATTTGGTTTCAGACTGCAAAGCTCATTGGATAAATGTTCCGGTAGCATGGGAATAACCCGATCAACCAGATAAACACTGGTACCACGCCGATATGCTTCCTTATCAATCACTGAATTCTGTTCAACATAGTAACTGACATCAGCGATATGCACACCCAGTTCCCAATTACCGGTTTCCAATTTTTCTAATGAAACGGCATCATCAAAATCCTTTGCATCAATCGGGTCAATGGTAATACAGGTTAGATTTCTCAGGTCCAGTCGTCATCCATTTCAACTTTGCCTAGATCACCTGATATTTTTTCGGATTCTTTTTCAACCTGATGTGAAAATGTTACCGGCAGGTTAAATGAATAAGCTACAGAAACCACATCAACGCCCGGATCATCCGGATTACCCAGGATTTCTGTTATGGCACCTTCCGGATTGTGCTGATCCCGATCCCATTTCTCAAATTTTACAAGAACTTTTTGACCATCCTGTGCATTCAGGTTTTTATCCTCACGAACAATAATATCACGATAAATTTTTGGATCATCAGGTACTACAAAGCTGTAAAACTCTGTTTTATGATAGGTACCCACAATATGAGTACGAAAACGGGTAATAATCCTGCTAATAAATCCTTCCAGCCGTTTTCCCCGTGAGGCAGCATATAGTTTAACTTCAACTATATCTCGATCCAGTGCAGTATTCAAATTGGGTTGCGCAACAAAAATATCCATATCTTGGTCCTGCACATCGACAAAACCATATCCGGATTTGGTTAAACGTAGTTCACCGCTCATACGTTGCATTTTTTGTGGTAGGCTGAATTGTAAATTTTTATGTTGAGTAATTTTCTTTTCTCCGACCAGGTTCTGTAGTGTATTGTTAAAAACATGATAATCATTTTTTCTGATGTTCAATGCCTTGCTTATCATTTTACGACTAAGAGGTACACCAGGTGATTCTTTTAGTAATCGAAGGATTTCCCTCTGGATATGTGTTGATTTTTTCTTACTCATGTTAGACCTCGATTTTCAGTACCCGGTCAATTTTATTCAGATCAGGTATAATATCAATATGTTTAAATCTATACTCTTGGGCCAGTGTAATAATTTTATCCGGCTGTGATCCACTCATTTCCAGAAACAAATAACGACTTTCAAGTTCGTGTTTTCTTGAAAGCATGTCAAATATGCGCCTGTAAAATATAAGACCATCGTTAAAATCTGTTAATGCTACATGAGGTTCGTAATCTCTCACTTCTGGCTGCAACGTTTTCATTTCATCCTTGGTAACATAAGGGGGATTAAAAACAATGATATCAAATTGTTTTTTTATTGATTGTGACCATGGTTTTAGAATATCCTGTTCCAGTATTGCTAATTGATTTGAAAAATCGATGTTTTGAATCTGATTGGATCTTGCCATCTGAGCGAAAATTCCATTTAGCTGGCAATTCTGATGAGCAGTTTCAATTGCGGATTTTGAAACATCAATTGCAATTAGTTGGCTGTCTTTCCATTCCAGAGCAAGACTGATGGCAATGCAACCGCTGCCGGTACCAATATCAAGTATGGTCGGATTTTTCAATATCATGCCAGTTTGTAATTTCAATACTTCTTCAACAAGAATTTCTGTTTCGGGTCTAGGTATCAGTACATCGGAATTAACTTTTATTGGATAACCCATGAATTCCGTTTGGCCGATAATATGCTGCAAAGGTTCATGTTGAATCCGTCGTTTGACCAATTCTCTGAATTTAAATACTTCTTCATCGGTTAATGGACGTTCAAATGCAACATAAAGCTGAACACGTTTAAGACCCAACACTTTACCGAGCAATTCTTCCGCATTCAATCGTGGATTATCAATATTTTTCTCAGTAAAATACTCGGTGGTCGTATTTAAAATATCAAGTAAGGTCCAGCTTTTTTTAGATAGCATATTATGTAAAGATTTTAGTTTGAGTGTTTTATAATGGTGTCAAATGATCTATTTCGATATAAATTGCTAATTCAATTAATTATTGCTGCAAATATAAGAAAATTAGCGGAAAGCGACTAATTTGTTAAAATATTTTTGTAGGTCAAAATTCTAAGCAGTATTTTTAGAATTGTTTTAATTTCTTTATAAAAGGAAGCGTCTTATGATGAATTCTTCTAATTTTAGAAAACATGCGCATGATATCGTTGACTGGATTGCGGATTATCTGGAAAATGTCGAAAAATATCCGGTCAAATCTCAGGTTCAGCCCAAAGAAATATATAATCAGCTTCCAGATTCGGCGCCAGAGCATGGTGAATCTATGGATAATATTATGCAGGATTTTCAGAAGGTCATTATACCTGGCATCACACATTGGCAAAGTCCCAATTTTTTTGCCTATTTTCCTGCTAATTCCAGCTACCCCTCTGTACTTGCAGAAATGCTTACCGCTGCCCTTGGCTCTCAGTGTATGATCTGGGAAACCTCGCCGGCTGCTGCAGAACTGGAAGAAAAGGTGATGAACTGGCTGAAAGAGATGCTGGACTTACCTGAAAGCTGGCATGGTGTCATTCAGGATACGGCCTCATCATCCACCTTATGTGAATTATTGAATGCACGTGAGAATGTATCTAACTATGCTATAAATAAATCTGGATTTTCAGGCAATGAAAAATTCCGAATTTATGGGTCATCAGAAACCCATTCATCTATCGATAAGGGTGTAAAAATAGCCGGATTCGGTTTAGATAATCTTGTTAAGGTGCCAGTAGATGAAAATCGTGCGATGCAGCCGTCGGCTTTAGAAGGGGCTATTAAAACGGATATCAGCAAAGGATTTAAACCGTTATGCATTATTGCTACATTAGGTACAACCGGCACGACTGCCATCGATCCGATCAAGCCGATTGCAGAGATTTGTCATAAATATAATATTTGGTTGCATGTGGACGCAGCATTTAGTGGTAGTGCACTGATTATGCCGGAGTACCGTTGGATGGCTAAAGGTTTGGATATGGCAGATAGTTTTGTATTTAATCCTCATAAATGGTTATTTACCAACTTTGATTGTTCAGCCTATTTTGTAAAAGACAAGAATGCATTGATTAATACATTTTCTATTCTTCCTGAATACTTAAAAACTAAAACAACAGGTGAGGTTAATGATTATCGTGATTGGGGTATTGCATTGGGCAGGCGCTTTCGTGCTTTAAAGTTATGGTTTGTGATTCGTAACTTTGGAGTGCAGGGCCTTCAGGAGCGGTTAAGATATCATATTCAAATAGCTAAAAATCTGGAAGAAAAAATAAACAATCATAAAGAGTTTGAATTATTAACTAAGAGAAATATTAATATGCTATGTTTTAGGTATCATCCGGATAAGATAAATGATGATGAAACGTTGAATCAATTAAACGAAAATCTTTTGCATTCTTTAAATCAAACAGGTAAGATTTTTTTAACGCATACTAAAATAAAAAATCGATATACACTCAGACTGGTCATAGGTCAAACAAATGTTACCGAAGATCAGGTTAATAAAGCCTGGGAATTAATTTGTTCTACTATAAAAAATATGACTTAATCTGATTTTATTTGGAATAATTTAAATTAAATTTTATTTTTAACATATTTAAGTTTTAATAATTTTTATCGAAATTAGTATAATATGGTATATTAACTGAGGAAATCATGAGTTCATTTGTCGAACGTAGAATTTTGGAACGTTTCCATGTTCCTAATGCAGTAGTAAAATATCAACTTGAAGCTCTTTTCAGCGATCAGTTACCTGTTGAAGGAAATGGGAAATTGATCGATTTAACCGTAAAAGGTGTCCGGTTCGAATCGGAAGAAGAAATAAAAGCTGGATCCAGATTGAATATTGAAATCATTCTTGAGAATGATGAAAGAATTCCATTGATTGGAAATGTGGTTTGGACAAAAGAACTGGGTGATGGCAAAACCAATTCGGTTGTTGAATTTATCGATTTCGATGATGATGATGAATTCAATTCTTATGATAGTTTGGAGAAATTGGAAGCCCTCGAAAAAGAGTATTGCAGGTATTAGATTTTTTCGTTCCACTATCTAAAAATTTTCTATTAATAATTTGTTTTAAATGGTGAAACTGAATAACAGGTTTTTGATAAATAAATCCACCCAATAATTTTTAAAATAAAATCATTAAACATTTTATTATTTTGATTATATTCGTAAACAATTCCTAAAGGATAGTGTAGTCAATGAATGATGTTAACTCATCTATTAATGATTTTAGTTATAATAATTTAAATAAAAGACCTGCCATAAAAATCAGTCCA
Source organism: Calditrichaceae bacterium (assembly GCA_037382875.1). Classification (GTDB taxonomy): domain Bacteria; phylum Calditrichota; class Calditrichia; order Calditrichales; family Calditrichaceae; genus JAFGKZ01. Next base: position 4,726 of record JARRPN010000152.1, read on the forward strand.
ATTTTTTTATTAATCGTTTTAATAATGATTACTACTGGATTCCTGACATATTACAATCAACCGGGTGCCCGTTTATGGATATTTTTATTTGTAACCAGCGGATGGATTGTCTCACTTTCTCTGCACGAGTTTGGCCATGCCATTACTGCATTTAAAGGTGGCGATCAAAGTGTGGCTGAAAAAGGTTATTTGAATCTGAATCCCTTAAAATATACCAATATATTTATGAGTATTGTTTTACCCGTGGTATTTTTAATGATGGGTGGCATCGGATTTCCGGGCGGAGCAGTCTATATCAATATGGGTGCGATTAAAGATAAAGCGCAGCGTAGTCTGGTATCTGCGGCCGGGCCCATTGCCACAGCAGGTTTTGCATTAATTCTATTAATTCCATTTTTTCTGGGATTGGATAAATCGGCTGAAGTGGAGCAAAATATATTCTGGTCTGGTTTGGCTTTGCTGGCCTTTCTTCAGATTACAGCTCTTTTGTTTAATCTTCTACCGGTGCCTGGATTGGACGGATTTGGTATTATTGAACCATATCTTCCTGTTTGGTATTCGATTAAAATGATAGCGAATTTTCTTAATTTGAATATTCTATTAATAAGTAATGGATTTAAACTATTCCAATTCTGGAATTTTTAGAATTCTATAAATAAGAAAGCCCCCGAGGCAGGGGGCTTTCTCTCTCACTAACCATGGAGGCAACCATAGTCTAATTTGTTTGAGCTATAGGCTTATCAAAATTGATTTCACAATTGGTTAAGAATGTATCTAATTTTTCATAACTTTGTGGTAAATTCCATTCTAATTGTTCCGGATATTTTAAAAAATTAACAGCCATATAAGCAGTAAAACGTATCGTTTTTGAATCTGATTTTACGGACAATTCTTCCATCTTCTTTATAACTTTCGAATACTTTAGTTCGGGATAGACCGTTTTTAATTTAATAATATTTTGAATTGAAGATTTAACCACGCCCTGGTTCTCATAGTTCAATGCTTTTTCATAGCGATATAATACCGAATTAGGATCAGGATTTTTATTCCCGGCAAAAGCATCAGCAGTTATAATGTACATGGTGACAATGATTAAATATGTTAACAGTTTATTCATTACAACCTCCTTTAGTTTTTCTTTTATTAAACTTCTGGTATAATCTTACGTACCTGTGCGGTCAGAGATGTCATCCGATTGTAAGGAAATGTAAAAAAATGTCATAAACAGAATAAATATGAAACTTATCTTTTTTACCAATTATAGGGAAAATTAAAATATTTGAAGCAAATCAACTTTACATAAATTTTGAAAAGTAATAATTTATAAAATGACTTCGTATAAAGCACATTTAAAAGAAACTATAAAACTCGCTATCCCGGTTGCAATAGGCCAGCTTGGTCATGTTATGCTTGGCATTACGGACAGTATCATGGTGGGTCAGGTAGGGGCGGTACCTTTGGCAGCTTCTTCATTGGTAAATGGAATCGTATTTCTAATTATCGTTTTTGGTTTGGGTATGACCCTGGCAATTACACCGTTGGTTTCAATTGCTCGTGGAAAAGGACAAAATGATCAATGCGGAGTTATACTGCGTCAGTCACTACTATTAAACAGCATTGTTATGTTACTATTACTCGGAATTGTAATTTTATTGGCTGATCTGATTGTTTATATGAATCAGGAAGAAGCGGTTGCTATTCAGGCTACTTCCTATGCAAAAATAATTGCATTCTCAATTATCCCATTTATGATTTTTCAGGTATATCGTCAGTTTATTGATGGACTGGCATTTACTAAACCTGCCATGTATGTGACTCTGACGGCAAATCTGGTGAATGTATTTGGAAATTGGGTGTTTATCTATGGCAATCTTGGCATGCCGGCTTATGGATTGGATGGTGCCGGGTATGCCACGCTGATCACACGTAGTTTTATGGCTGCCAGCCTGATGATATATGTTCTAACAGTCAAACGCTACAAAGAATATGAGCCCACATTTAAGTTTCGGAATATTAATTGGCCTGTTATAAAAGAGTTGATCCGGGTAGGTGTTCCGACGGGATTTCAACATTTTTTTGAGGTCGGCGCATTTTCTTTTTCTGCCATTATGATAGGGTGGTTGGGCAGTACGCAATTAGCTGCGCATCAGATTGCATTGAGCTTGGCTTCAGTTTCTTTCATGATTATATTAGGCATTTCTGCAGCCGGAACCATTCGTGTTGGTCTGGATTTTTAACGACCATTTTTGCGGCAGCAGTCATGGCGTGTTTTGGAGTAGTATTTGTTCTGTTTCGGGAACAGCTTCCATTAATTTTTTCTGATGAGCCAGCTGTTATTCAAATTGCGGCTTCACTTATAATTGTAGCGGCTCTTTTTCAGATATCCGATGGTGCACAAGCCGCAGGTCTGGGCATTTTACGTGGTATTACAGATGTTCGAATACCAATGATTATCACTTTTATAGCTTATTGGGTGATTGGATTACCAACCGGCTACATCCTGGGATTTACTTTTAGAATGGAAGTAGTGGGTATTTGGATTGGTTTGTTAGCAGGACTTACTGCAGCAGCAGTTATGTTAAACATACGATTTATCATAAAAACGAAATACATAAGAGTTTAACAGCCTATGATTAAAAAATGGAATTTATTTAACAAACGCTGGTTTCTAAATGCCAATCCATCATTATGGTTTGTGCTTGTTTACATGGGTGTAATGAGTTTAGTTATCCTTGTTTTTTGGGATAGGTTTAACTTTAAGGGTGTAAGTTTATTCACTTTTATCTGGACCTATCTTGCATTGCTTATTGTACATACATTTTTAAACAGCAAACGGTATCTTTTGTTGTGGCATTATAATAAATCAGAAATATTTAAAAGTTATCTGCATGCCAGTTATCAGTATGCTCCGTATTTGTTAATAGCTGTCGTTTATGAACATATTTTTTTGTATCGGGATGCATTTAGCCAGGAATTTCAATTAATGGACTTCACCTTTATGCATTGGGACGCAGTTCTGTTTGGTGTACAGCCAACGATCTGGCTGGAAAAATTACTTCATCCTGTTGCTGTTGAATATTTTATGTTTGCATATGTTTTATTCATCGTCTATCCTTATTTTTACCTGGTTTATTTGTACCAAAAAAATAAATTGCCCGTTTTTCATAAAGCTATGCTGGCACAAGTTTTATCACTTTTTATTGCCTTAACCTGTTTCATCACTTTGCCGGCCAAGGGTCCGCGTGTAACGATTGGGATAAATAATTCTGAACAGCAAATTAATTCTGATACACCTAGTTATACTCAGGCTCTAAAAGGTGTAGAATTTGATTTTCTTGAGGATTGGACGGGTAAACCATCGTTCTTTCAGTTGCAGTATGATATGTGGAATCAGATTGAGCGCATTAAAACCGATTGTATGCCCAGCATGCATACATGCCTGTGTTTAATAGTATTATTTTATGCTGTGAAATATCGTCGATATTTTAAATATAGGAAAACTGCTATGTGGTTTTGGCTGGTTGGTAATATATCTTTAATTGTCAGTACAGTGTATTTACGCTATCACTGGGTGGTTGATGTTATTTTCGGAATAATATTAGCTATCATTGCTTATTATCTGACGGAATTATTTTATAAATACTGGCTCAAAAAGCGATCAGATAATAAATTATTTGAGCCTCAGGTTGAATGGCTCAAGCGTGTTGAAACGTTGCGTGCTTCAAATCATTAGGAATTATATTGATTTGAAATATTGTTAAATAATGGCTAAAACGAAATATGTAAATACGAGAATTCTATATTGAAAAAGTACATTGCTTTCTTCGATTTGGATCACACCATATTTGATGTTAACAGCGGACGAATAA
>JARRPN010000153.1:0-5934 GCA_037382875.1 Calditrichaceae bacterium
TGTATTCTTGCCGAAGACGGTGAGGCTGGTTTACAAATGGCTAATCAGTATAAACCAAGTGCTATCATCCTTGATGTAGGCTTACCAAGAATTGATGGCTGGACTGTAATGGACCGATTGAAGAAAAATCCTGAAACTCGGAATATACCGGTTTACTTTATATCTGCACATGACGAGAAACTTAATGCTATGAAAATGGGAGCCATTACAGTCCAGCCATCAATTCTTGGTAAGCCGACATCAAGGATAATAGCACTTGGTTTATACTGATTAGCCATTTGTAAACCAGCCTCACCGTCTTCGGCAAGAATACACTTAAATCCTTTGTCCCTGATCAGGTCAAACAGTATTCCGGCAAATTTTGGATCATCATCAACTACCAGAATAGTTTCATCCCTTGGATTTAGATCATTTCGATCATCCCGTATCTCATTTAATTTTTTCAGATTAACAGGCTTAGGTTTAGCTGGTTCAATCTCAGTGACGGGCTGCTCATCTATTATTTCCTTTACATCTTCCGCCACTGTTTCAGTTTCAGTTTTAACATCATCAGAAATGGCGTATGGCAGATAGAGAGTAAAGGTACTACCTTCATTAGGAATACTGCTTAATTGAATTTCACCTTTTAGCATTTTTGCCAGCTCACGTGAAATAGATAATCCAAGCCCTGTTCCACCAAATTTTCGGCTTGTGGTACCATCTGCCTGCTGAAAAGCTTCAAAAATTAGCCGTTGTTTATCTTCGGGTATTCCAACACCGGTATCTTTTACGGATAATCTAATAGCTTCACCGGGTTTCAAATGTTTATTCTCTAAGACATCATCTTTGGTCACTTTCATCATTTCAACGGTTATACCACCATTCTCTGTAAATTTAATGGCATTGGAAAGTAAATTTTTAAGGACTTGTTCAACTCTTTGTCTATCCGTTGTAATTTTTTCTGGTAAGTCTTTATCTTTTAAAATTTTTAAGTAAAGACCCTTGTCAGCGACAACATGCTCAAAGTTCTTTTCCAAATAATTAGAAAGATGGGCCAGCGACATCTCGCCGACATTAAGCACCATTTTGCCGGCCTCAATTTTTGACAGGTCAAGTATTTCGTTAATAAGTTCAAGTAAATCACCACCCGATGAATGAATTGTATTGGCGAATTCTATTTGTTTTTCATTTAGATTACCTTCTTTATTATCAGCAAGTAGTTTTGATAGTATCTGGATGCTATTCATCGGTGTTCGAAGTTCATGGGACATATTTGCGAGAAATTCTGATTTGTATTTGCTGGTAAGTTCAAGTTGTTTAGCTTTATTTTCAACCTCTTTTCTGGCAACTTCAAGATCGGTATTTTTATTTTCGATTTCCTTTTTTTGTTTTTCCAGGGCGTCGTTAGCTTTAATCAGATCTTCCTGTTTGATTTTCATTTGCTCTTCAGATGCTTTCAGCGCCTTAGCCTGTTCTTCCAGTTCCTCATTGGTTACACGAAGCTCTTCTTGCTGTGATTGTAATTCTTCGTTAGTAACTCTAAGCTCTTCCTGTTGTGTCTGAAGTTCTTCTGCCTGCTGCTGTGTCTGTTCCAGTAAAACACGCATTTTTGTTCTTGAATCTGCAGAATTTAATGCAATAGCTATATTCTCGGATACCTGTTTAAAGAATTCCATCTGGTTTTCATTAAACTTATTTGTTGATCCAACTTCGATCACTCCACTGATTTTGTCTTCATACATTAAAGGGCTGACAATTATATTTTTTGGAACAGCTTCACCAAGTCCGGAATTTACTTTAATATAATCATCTGGTATATCATTAAATATGATGGTCTGTTTTTCAAGTGCTGCCTGTCCAACAAGGCCTTCACCTACCTTAATACTGTTTTTATTACCTTTTCTCTGGTTGAAAGCATAACTTCCAATCAAGTTAAAAACATCTGAATCATCTTTAAGATAAATAGCTCCTATCTGCGCATCTGAATATTTGGTTAAATAAGTGATAACATTTTGGGCAATGGTTTTAATCTCAAGTTCGCCACGCATTTGTTCATTGAGTGTTGAAACACCACCTTTTAACCAGTTTTGTTTTTCTATTTCGGTCATTGAAGAATGAATATTGTCACGCATTTTCTGCATGGCTAATCCCAATTCATCCTCATCTGATAAAATCTTTACAGTAACATCCAAATTTCCTGTTGCTATTTCACTGGCCACTTTTGATTTACTTGCCAGATTGCTTTGTAGTACCCTCAGTGATTTTACTGCATCTCCCAGTTCATCCTTTCTTTCTGTTGTAACGTTTTCTTTAATATTTCCAACAGCGAATTTTTTCAGAGCATCAATGATACGTTTAAGGTCAAAAATAATCCGTTTGTTAATAAGAAACATCATTACTACAAAAGTAATCACAATACATACTAACACAATCAAAGAAGCCAGGAAAGACTGACCACGCAGTGCTGTATTCGCTTCTTCCAATGAGTATCTAACGCTGACGACAGCAAGAGGATCACCAAGTTTTGCATCATGGCATTCCAAGCAACCTTCTTTAGCAATCAATGGTTCAATTACTCTAATCACTTCATCACCCATATATTCATCATAATAAAATCTGGACTTAATGGTGCGGAGGACTTCCTTTTCTTCTATATCAAGTTCAGACTCGCGGTCTGCATCAATAATCGCAGTCGGTATGACATTTACTTCTTTTATATTTGAAATTTCACTAAACATCTGTTCAAAAGGTTCGGCACTATCAATCCCAACACCCATTGCAAAATTTATAGACTCTAACAGTATTTGTTTCATCTCCAGAACATTTTCTTCAGCCCGTTTCATAGACTGATCACTGCTTTGTTTCAACAAGGTCAGCAATCCGCCGCCCAGGACGACCAATAGACAGGTTGCCAGAATTAAACCCAGACTTGTTGAAATGGAATTCTTAAAATTAATAGCCATATCAATTACTCCCCACGTTTATATAATAAACAATTTGATACAGTAGATAAAATAAATATGTAAATTAACAATGTGAAAAACGTATCAATACAAAAGCTATCTTCGGAAATTATACATTTTTCTTTAAACTAAAATTTAATATAACGATTTGTATCAGATAGATTTAACCTATCTTAAGATTGATCATTATATTTAGACTATAACTTTCACTTTCAAAAGTAATGTTCATTAAATAAATATTATGGCCATCCTGGCAGGAAAATCAGTTATCCAGTTTCCAATTATTCTAAATATAAACTTGTTTTAGAAAGAATTATACAAACTAACGTAATTTGTATAGGAATTTTTATAATATAAAAGTGTAAATTGAAAAAGGCAAAGACTAAATAAAATCATTGCCTTTAAATTCGATCTTATATTATGGCAGTTAATATTTAACTAATAATTTGGATTTTAAATATTAGCTAATTGTTTTGTGTATTATTATATCTTTCTATAAAAAGTAAATATATACATTTATACAATTTCATAATTGACGGGAATAATATTCACAGTTAAATATAATAATTGTTTATCTCTAGACAACTAATTGCAATAGGTATACAATTTTATAAAACTTATAGACTATGTAGCATAATTTTTCTCATTTAGTTTGGCATATCAGGTAAATTTCCAAAAATTTCTCAATTTTTCTTTATATCAAAATAAATAATATCATTTTTAACCTCAACAAATCAATATTTCCGGGTACATATTTACTTTCTTAATGCTTTGGCATGGATATTGACAATATATAATATAATAAAAATTAGATGTGATGAAAATGAAAGTTTACGTAAAAGAAACAAAGTCCGAAACAAATGGTTTATGTGTGAAAGCATATCGCAAACTATTTCGTTTAAAGAAGGTAGCAAAAAGGCAACCGTGATAAATAGTTTATCCATTGACGAATACAAAGACGAATTTAATAGAATTGAGAAGATATGTCCTGTAATTGCTATAAAACTGCAAAGATAAGGTGAAAAAAATACTAGTTTTAAAGTAACCATTTGCTTAGATATATCATTATTTAGTTTGATATTTGAGCTCTGATGAAAAGGACAAGTCTATTAAAAATAAAATAATAGCAGTTTTGACAAAATTGTTCGGAGAGCACACAGATTAAATATCTATAAAACAAATAATGAAATTGCTATAGAATAGAATATATATGTAATATTGATAAATAGTATTGAAAGGATAATAATATGCGTACATTAAATAAAATATCCGAGTTACTTGGAAATGACGCAGAACTCTTATTGGAATATAATTCACCTGCAATTTCCAAAGAACATATATTTCAAAATAAAGAAAATGCAATAAGTGACATCTTTTTAAACAGTGATCGTTCTCCACAAGTTTTAAAGAATTTATCTGCATTATTTGCAAATGGAAGGTTAGGCAGTACAGGTTATCTTTCTATACTTCCTGTAGATCAGGGCATTGAACATAGTGCCGGTAGCGCATTCGGTCCCAATCCGAGTTACTTTGATCCTGAAAACATTATACGTCTAGCCATTGAAGGTGGATGCAATGCGGTTGCTACAACCTTGGGTGGTTTAGCTGTGGTATCCAGAAAATATGTATATAAAATTCCTTTCATCGTTAAACTTAATCATAATGAGCTGCTAACGTATCCGAACAAATTCGATCAGATTATGTTTGGCTCAGTAAAAGAAGCCTGGAATTTGGGAGCGACTGCCATAGGTGCAACCATTTATTTCGGTTCGGAAGAATCAAATCGACAAATCATTGAGGTTTCAAAAGTCTTTGAAATGGCTCACGAAATGGGCATGGCTACTATATTATGGTGCTATTTAAGAAATGAAAATTTTAAAGATAGTGGAAAGGATTATCATGCAGCGGCTGATTTAACAGGACAGGCCAATCATCTGGGTGTTACTATAAAGGCAGATTTAATCAAACAAAAACTTCCCACATCCAATGGCGGATTTAAAGCTCTTAATTTTGGCAAAACGCATCCGGCAATGTATAATGAACTTAGTTCAGATCATCCTATTGATTTATGCAGATACCAGGTATTAAACTGCTACTCAGGAAAGATTGGCTTGATAAATTCTGGTGGAGAATCAAAGGGATCTTCAGATTTTGCAGATGCTGCCAGGACCGCGGTTATCAATAAACGAGCAGGAGGATGCGGACTTATTTCAGGACGGAAAGCTTTTCAGAGACCTTTAAAAGAAGGCGTGGATTTACTTAATTTAATACAGGATATATATCTGAATAAAGATATTACCCTAGCTTAAATTCAATAAATTGGGCAAAATATGATCGAATTGCCATGGTTGATACACAGCCCGGATCGGGAAATAATGTTTTACCTTCAAATGTAGAATGCCATCTACTGCTAGATCATCATCCACCATTAAAAAAGAACTTAGCTGATCTAAGTTTTATCAATAACAATCTTGGTGTGTTAGCTACTATGCTTATCGAATGGATGAGGGAAATGGATATTGAAATCCAATCTGATTTGGCGACAGCACTTGTTTATGCAATCAGCTCAGAATCACAAAATTTAAAACGTGAAGTTAACAAGAGAGATATTGAAGCCTACTTATATGTATATCTACGTTGTAATTTAAAAAAATTGGCACAAATTATGACACCGCCTTTACCAAGACAATATTACCTTAGTGTTGCACAGGCACTTCAGAAGGCAAAAACCTACCGCAATTTACTATGTGCACATTTAGGTGATGTATCTTCAGCTGAAATTGTATCCGAGATGGCTGATTTTTTTGTACGACATGAACGTATTAGCTGGACGTTATGCACGGGTCGATTTAAAGACAGGTTAATAATCTCTGTACGTACAAGAAATGAAAAAGCAAAAGCAGGTAAATTGGTTCAACAACTCGTAGAAAATAGGAATACGGTAGGGGGACATGGTATGTTTGCTGGAGGATTTGTTGATATTAGCAATATG
>JARRPN010000154.1:0-5985 GCA_037382875.1 Calditrichaceae bacterium
ATGTATCCTAAAAATCATCATTCCTATGTCATCTGCAGGCTCCGGTATAATACCGTTGCTTCCTGCCGTTGACTATCATCTAAATATTTATTACGCGAACTCATGGCCAGCCCATCCGGCTCTCGAACAATAGGCGCAATGATCAACTCGGCATCCATATTCAAGTCAGCAACCATACGTTTGAGGATGATGGCCTGCTGAGCATCTTTTTGGCCGAAGACTGCAATATGCGGTTTTACAATATTGAGCAGTTTGCAGACAATTGTCGTAACACCTTTAAAATGGGTCGGACGCGATTTGCCACATAATACCTGACTCAGCTGCTCGGTGATGACATAGGTATGATGATTTTTAGGATACATCTTTTCACTGGAAGGGTAGAAAATAATCTTTACACCCTCTTTTGCACATAACGCTTCGTCTCTTTCTAAATTGCGCGGATATCGCTCAAAATCCTCACCAGGTGCAAACTGGGTTGGGTTCACAAAGATGCTCACAACAAGTGTGTCACATTTCTCTTGAGCGATACGCATTAAACTGAGATGGCCTTCATGCAGGAAACCCATGGTCGGTACAAATCCAATACGCAGTCCTTTCTCCCGCTGCGCATCCGACCACTCCTTCATTTCAGAAATGGATTTAATAACTTTCATCTTCGGAAGGGAATTTTTGAGATTTTACATCATCAATATAGTTGATAAATGCTTCTCTCATATGTCTACCTAATTCAGCATAGCGGCGTACAAATTTGGGTTTAAATTTTTCATAAAGGCCAAGCATGTCATGACTCACCAGAACCTGTCCATCACAAAGCATTCCCGCACCGATCCCGATGGTAGGGATTTCAATGCTGTCTGTAATAGTTGCTGCAAGTCCGGCCGGGATTTTTTCCAGTACGATCGAGAATACACCGGCTTCCTGTAATAATTTTGCATCATGAACATACCGTTCTTCGTCACCTTCATTTCTTCCCTGTAAGCGATAGGAGCCAAATTTATGAATGGATTGGGGTGTTAATCCCAAATGGCCCATTACAGGAATGCCAAAATCGACCAGTTTTCTAATAATTTCCGCAACCGGTTCGCCACCTTCCAGTTTGACCGCTTCGGCACCGCCTTCCTGCATCAGAGTACCGGCATTTTTAATAGCATCATTAATTCCGGTCTGATAGGATAAAAATGGCATATCGGCCACCAACAAAGCGCGATTGACACCCCGCCTCACGGATTTTGTATATAACAGCATTTCATCCATGGTAACCGCTAAGGTATTATCATGACCTCCCATAACCATACCGCCGGAGTCTCCAACAAGTACAATATCAATACCACTCTCATCCAGAATTTGTGCCATCAGGGCATCGTAGGCGGTTAACATAGAAATCTTTTCAGCCTGTTCCTTCATGCGCATAATCGTCGGAACAGTTATTCGTTTTACATCTTTGTTTAATGACATATTTTTGCCTGTAAGATTTATTCTTATTTTTTATATGAATCGATGATACCGCCGCCAAGGACTTTATCACCATCATAAAATACTGCAGACTGGCCAGGTGTTATGGCTTTCTGTGGTTCATCAAATACAATACGTACTTTGTCTTTTTCAATAGAGTGAATTGTTGCCATACTGCCTTTATCACGGTAGCGAATTTTTATTTTTCCTCTAATTCCACCATTGGCCCCGTCTATACTGATAAAATTCACTTTTTTTGCAACGAGTTCTTTTGCATAAAGTTCGTCTTCTTCACCGATAACAACCTGGTTTTTGTCCGGTTTGGTATCAATCACATACATGGGTTTGCCAAAACCTTTACCAATGCCGCGCCTCTGGCCAATGGTAAAAAACGGATAACCGGAATGGGATCCCATTTTATCACCCTCGGCATTAACCAGCTCGCCATTTGACACCTTTTCATTCAATTCCGGCACCACCTGTTTCAGGAAGCGATTATAATTATTATCGGGAATAAAACAAATTTCCATACTCTCACTTTTATGGGCAGTACGTAACCCGTTTTTCTCGGCAATATCCCTTATTTCAGGCTTGCTGTAATCACCCAAAGGGAAAAGTGTACGTTTTAAATTTTCCTGTTTAATACCCCATAGGGCGTATGATTGATCTTTATTATCATCCTTACCACGATATAACTCATATCGATCACTCTCATTATTGTACAGAATTTTCGCGTAGTGTCCGGTTGCGATATAATCAGCGCCTAATTCTTTGGATTTATCGATTAAGGTCTGCCATTTGATCTTAATATTGCATTGAACACAGGGATTGGGCGTTCGACCAGCCATATATTCTGTGATAAAATCATCAACGACATCATTATGAAATTCACGGCTAAAATTAAGTACATAATGAGGAATCCCAATCTTAGCGCATACATGCCGGGCATCATTGATGGAGTCAAGGGAACAACAACCGCTATCATGATTGAGATTACCGCCAACACGATCATAATCCCAGAGCTTCATTGTGATGCCTATACAGTTGTAGCCCTGTTCCTTTAATAGCCATGCAGCAACACTACTATCAACGCCGCCGCTCATAGCAACGACTACTGTTTTATTCTTGTCTGCCATAATATTAGGTACTATTGAATTCTTTTTTTGATTGTAATTCTACAGCCTTTGTCGGATATATCAAACTGAGTATCATCCATCAGCATTTTAACAAGATATATGCCTCTTCCGCTTTCGGCGAGCAGGTTTTCAGGATCGAGAGGATTTTTTATTTCTGTTGGTACAAAACCATTACCCTGATCCAGCACAGAAATTACAAGATGGTTGGATTTTACAGAATAATCTATTTTTACATTTTTATTGATGTCACCTTTATTTCCATGGTGAATGGCATTGTTAAATAGTTCAGTGATCACAATAGACAGATCATCGCTGGATGATTCATTAAATCCAACCTCATGAGCGATTTTGGATGTAATTGATTCAACTTCTTCAAGATAATCAACAGTGCTTTTGAATGTGATAGAATATTTTCCATTTTTAAGCAACGCCATTCTGTGCTCCCATAATTTCCAAATTTAGAGTACGGGCAAAGTTATGTCAAAAAAATTCTTTTTAAGGGATACTTATTTTTACCCTGATTTATTTCGGGATTTTTTATAATCTTTTTTTGTTAAATACAAAAGTACTAACTATATTTGCCATTTTTGAAAATGATAATGAGGGAATGAATGAAATTTCGCTATATTAATGCACACGCGCCATGGATTCTGATTATGATAGCTATAACAATTGAATCGTCTATCAGTAATATTAGCTTACCTGATATTGGTATCACTTTTACAGATAAACTGGCTCACTTTGGGGTTTTTGCAGTTATGGGTTGGGCTTTGACCCGCGGTATGATATTAAGCAGGGTAAAGTATCCTATAATGATTTCAGTTGTGATTGGTTTTGTCTTTGCAGTTACAGATGAATGGCATCAATCGTTTGTACCTGGACGTGATTCGGATGTACTGGACGTGGTTGCAGATTTAATTGGGCTGATCGTATCTGCTAATCTTTATAAATTATTTATCCACTTTTTCCCGCCAAAATTCTTAAAAATAAAAGAAGAGACAACGGACTAGAAAGATAAATCCAAAGTTATTCCATTAAAGGCAGCCATCACCGGTCTGTGATCGGAAATGACGTTTGTATAATTTCTATACTCATTATCGAGATATAACACGGATATTAATCCGTTACCATATTCCTGGCGGGTATCTTTTGTGATCAGTATATGATCGATCAATCCCTGATACGGAGGTAAAATATACGATACCTGGTTGGTAATACTCTGTGTTAGAAATGAATAATCTAAGCTGTCATCGAGAAAAGGCAGGAATACATTAGTCGAGCGTGGGTCATCAAGCTCGTCATTCCAGTCTCCCAGTACAATAAAATCAGAATCAGCACCGGTTGAAATTTCTTCATCGATATAATCATGCAGGTCCTGGCAGGCAGCTTTTCTTCTGGCAATTTCTTCAGTACCGCCATATGCTTTCAAATGGACGACAATCAAGGTAAAATCGTAAACAGTTCCCGTCTTATCCTTAATCTGAACATACGCAGTAAATGGAGGTCTCGGAAACGCATAACCATCATATTCAAAGATTGGTTTTATGTTACTCATACTGATAAAGGCTGATTTATATATAAATCCGGTTTTCTGATAAGAACTCCCGTAATCATCCGGGCTGTAGTGTCCAGACCATCCGGGCAATCTGTTTAATAATGAGTCAAAAGCGCTGATATTGGCAATTTCCTCAAAAGCAATCAAATCAATATCAAGGTTCAGAATAAGTTGACTTAAAGTTGTAATCGTTGTTTTTCCATCAGAAGGGAAATTTTCAATATTCCAGGTGGCTATTTCAAATCGATTTGTTTGACCCACTTTTTTTACCAATAATGAGTCGGAATTATCTTTTTTTATTTTTGGATCTGTGATGCGGTCATTACAGGTGAATAAAACTAAAAGGGCAATGATTATGCAATGTCTAATAAAAATATTCATACGAATTTAATATAAAGAATCTATGGTTATTAATAAAGAAAAAAGAGATCTGAGAAGGTAAAATAATTCTGTATCAATCCATATAAAGGAAGATAATATTTTGCGTAAAATCAGATTATCTTCTAAATTTAAAATATGGGATCGAATTCCATTTCCTAATTATACATCAAGGAAGGGATTATTAAATGAAAAAGTCAGTGATTGCAGGCGTAGGTCGTTATATTCCTGAACGTGTGGTTACTAATTTTGATTTAGAAAAAATAATGGACACATCGGATGCCTGGATTCGAGAAAGAACCGGTATCGTTGAGCGACACTTTGCAAGCGAAGAAGATACAACCTCCTTTATGGGTGCAAAGGCAGCTGAAAACGCACTGAAAATGGCTGGACTAAAAGCGACAGATATTGATTTTATCATATTTGCTACATTGAGTCCCGATTTTTATTTTCCGGGATCGGGTTGTTCAATGCAAGCCCATCTGGGCATTCCCGGCGTAGGGGCCATGGATATTCGTAACCAATGTTCCGGATTTATTTATGGTTTGACGACGGCAGATCAGTTTATCAAAACAGGGATGTACAAAAGGATATTGGTTATCGGTTCGGAACGGCACAGCTCAGGACTTAATATGACGACCGAGGGCCGCGATGTTGCGGTTCTATTTGGTGATGGTGCCGGTGCTGTAGTTCTTGAAGCAAGTGAGGATGAGAATCGCGGGATTATTACTAATGTTAAAGAACTATGGGTTCAAAATCCCGGTAGTAATTCTATACCGTTTACCAGTCATGCAATGGTAGATGATGGAAGTATCTATCCTTATATGAACGGCCGCTATGTGTTTAAACATGCGGTTACCAATTTTCCGGCTGTGATTTTTGAAGTTCTGAAAGAAGCTGGATATACTACAAAAGATGTGGATCTGGTAATTCCTCATCAGGCGAATGAGCGTATCACAGAAGGCGTACAGACTAGACTGGAGTTACCTAGGGAAAAAGTTTTTCGAAATATTCATAAATACGGTAATACTACAGCTGCTTCCATTCCGATTGCCATGAGTGAAGCACTGGAAGAAGGATTAATTGAACAGGGCAGTCTTGTTTGTCTGGCTGCTTTTGGTAGTGGATTCACATGGGCGGCGACATTATTACGCTGGTAATTTATTTTATAGGAATTTTGCCGAAATTACCAGTGTTTTATTTTGCAAAATGTTAACCATAATTAATACTTAAATAGAGATTATTTCTTTTGCCTGTAAAAACCAATAACAAAAATATCAAACAAAATACACGTCTTAGGCGACCGGAATGGTTAAAAGTACGCCTGGGTTCAGGACAAAATTTTTCTGATGTCCGCAATCTGGTCGGTGACAATAAACTCCATACAGTATGTGAGAGTGCCCGTTGTCCCAATGTAGGTGAATGCTGGAGCCGCAGAACAGCCACCTTTATGATTCAATATTT
>JARRPN010000155.1:0-13207 GCA_037382875.1 Calditrichaceae bacterium
CTGATTTTTTTAATGATGAAATTGAAGGTCAGGTGAACGGAACAAAAGCACGTAGATCACCTGGTTCAACTTTAAAGCCTTTTATATATGCTCTCGCGATGGATCAGGGTTTGATCCACCCAATGACTATGTTAAAAGATGCGCCTGTCAGTTTTTCCGAATATGCACCGGATAATTTTGAACGGGACTTTAAAGGACCAATTAAAGCCTGGAAGGCTTTAGTTACCAGTCGAAACATACCTGCGGTGGCTTTGGCTTCACAAATTAAAGAACCTGATCTTTATGACTTTTTATCCTGGATTGGTGTGGGCGGAAAACTTAAAGATAAAAAGTATTATGGTTTATCACTTGTATTGGGCAGTTTGGAACTGAGTATGGAAGAATTAGTCACCTTATATGGTATAATAGCAAATGATGGTGTTTATAAGCATCTAGAAGAAACACTTGCGCCCCTTCAAATAAACTCTAATCCATCTGAAAAGTTTCTTAGCCTGGAAGTCTGTTTCTTAATTAAAACAATTCTTGCTAAAAATCCCAGACCTAAATCCGGCTGGGCATCCTACCTGGCGCAATCAAAATTACCGGTTGCATATAAAACCGGTACATCCATAGGATTTAAAGATTGCTGGTCAATTGGAATAGTGGGACATTACATTCTGGCAGTCTGGCTGGGTAATTTTGATGGATATGGAAATCCTGCTTTTAATGGTCGTTATATGGCAACACCGCTTATGTTTGAAATAATCGACTCAATTTATCCGGAACTAAATCTTGATGGTGAAATAAATGATCTGGATTTTCCACCAGACAATGTTACTACAATAAACATTTGTGCAGTATCTGGACAGATTGCCCACCCATATTGTTCAAATGTGGTACCAACTTTGTTTATTCCGGGTAAATCCCCAATTACACATTGTCAAATTTGTCGCGAAATATATATTGATAATCGCACTGGTTACCGTACCATTGCCCAAAAAGGCGAACACATAGAAAAGAAAGTTTATGAATTCTGGCCGACTGATTTACTTGCCATTTTTCGGAAAGCCGGCATCCCGCGTAATGTGCCGCCTCCATTTGACCCAAAAGTGAATTTAGATATCCAGTCTATGTCGGGATTATCACCTGAAATTATGTCTCCGGTTAAGGATGTTGAATATCTTCTTCAGCAAGACAAAAGAATTTTTAATGACCTTCCGTTAATCGCCATTGCTGATGCAGATGTGCAGGAAATATACTGGTTTGTAAATCAAAAGTTTATTGGAAAGTCCAATCCAAACGAAACTCAGTACTGGTCCCTTTCTCCCGGTACGTTTCAGATAAGCGTTGTGGATGATCATGGAAGAAGTGATTCCCGAAGTATTCGAATTGGTGTTGCTTCTAATTAATCTGTTTTACAACTCAATTACTAATTTTTCCATATTATTTTTTTCTTGAATAGGTCCTATAATTGTTATATTATAATTCAACCTATTTCTATAAATCTGGAGAAAATATTTATGCGAATTTATAATTCGGTTATAATATTTACTATTATATCCATACAATTAATATTTGCAAAGGATTTAATGTTCTTTCCGGGTAGTGAATATAATCCCGATGTCATTAAACCTGAGCAGATAATGGGATCAAAAATCGGGGAACGTCCCATCAGACATCATGAAGCTATCCAGTATTTAAAACTATTAGCTGATAATTGCCCGCGCGTCATGTTTTTTGAAAGTGGCAAAACTTTTGAAGATCGGATATTATGTTATGTCGTGATCAGCTCGGAAGAAAATATAAAGAATATTTTAGAAATTAAGTCAAATCTGGCTGATTTTTCTGATCCCAGAAAGAAATCTTCAGTCAGTGCAAATGATTTACCGGGAGTCGCCTGGATGATGTATTCGATTCACGGAGATGAACTTTCCGGAACCGATGCTGGGATTCAGCTTGCGTATCAGTTGGCCGCCGGAACGGATGCAAAAACTTTAAAGATTTTGGATGAATTAATTGTCGGTATCGATCCAATGGAAAACCCGGATGGTCGGGAACGGTTTCTTGCTCAGATGCAGCAATGGGGTACAGACATTGTCAATTCTGATGTACAAGCAATTCAACACACTGGTGTCTGGCCATATGGCCGGGGAAATCATTATTTATTCGATCTTAATCGCGACTGGTTTATTCTGGCTCATCCGGAAAGTCGTGCAAGGATCAAAGCTATTAATGAATGGCATCCGCAATTAGTTGTAGATGCACACGAGATGGGTGACTATGATACATTTCTCTTCCATCCACCGCGTGAGCCCATTAATAAACATATTACCAGCAATGTTAGAAAATGGTGGAATATTTTTTCTTCTGATCAGGCAAAGGCATTTGATCAATTTGGCTGGAGCTATTATACACGTGAATGGGCTGATGACTGGTTTCCGGGTTATGGCAGTTCATTACCAGCCTATTCCGGAGCAGTTAGTATTTTATATGAGCAAGCCGGAACAGAGGGTACGGCAGTTAAGAAACCTTCTGGAAAATTATCCATTTTCAGAACTGCTGTTCACAAGCAATTTATCAGTTCAATGGCTAATCTAACTACGACTGCTGTAAATCGAATTAACCTTTTGAAGGATTACAGGGAAGTTCGTAAACAGGCCTGTAATAAAAAAGGTGCATATTATATATTACCGGGTGATAATGCCTCGCGTCTTACTCGATTGACAAATCGATTAATGATGAATGGAATCGAGATATATAAGTTATCTCAAGATACCCATATCAAAAATGCACGTAGCTACTATGAAAAGAAGAATAGTTCGATCACAATTAATCCTGATGCGATTGTAATTCCCCTTAATCAGCCAATGGGAAACCTCATTGATGCGATTTTTGAATTTGATCCCCGAATGAAAACCAGTGTTTTGCAGAAAGAATATGAAGAACTGCAAAAAGGTAAGGGATCACATCTTTATGAAGTATCTGCATGGAGTATGTTAATGGCTTATGATCTGGAAGCTTATTATTCCGAATCATTGCCAAAAGCTAAATCAATACGCCTTTTAAGCGAGATTCCTGAGACAGACGGTAAAATACTTAATCAGGAAAAAGCAACGGCATTTCTGTGCGAGTTCAATGATGACAAGTCAGTGTTAGCACTACGGGATATGTATAATGCTGATTTAAAAATACGTACTGCAAAAGAACCGTTTGAAATTAAGAATAAAAAATATAAACGGGGTACATTGTTGTTGCGCGTTAATGAAAATCCGAAAAACCTTGCAAGTATTTTAGATAGTATTGCTGATGATCATAATATTGATATTGTAGGTCTTGAATCCATGCGTATTCTTAAAGGACCGGATTTGGGCGGTAATGATTTTGAACTGCTTCAATATCCTCGAATTGCCTTATTATCAGGACCGGATTTATCAGCAAATAGTATTGGTGCCTTATGGTATCTATTAGATCAGGAAATAAAGCTTCGGTTTTCAATATTAAATCATGATTTTATTAATCGATTTGACTTGAGAAAATATAATGTTTTGATTCTACCGGATACCTGGGGAAGTCCAAATGTATATGAGAATATTTTAGGTAAGACTGGTTTGAAAAAAATAACCGATTGGATTGAAGATGGCGGTACCCTAATTGCAATTGGCAATGGTGCGGCGTTTGTTGCTGATAGCAGCAGTGAGCTAAGCCAGGTCAAACTTCGAAGACAGGCACTCAAAGAATTTCAATTATATGAAGAAGCATTACAGCATGAAACACGCTGGCAGAAGAAAATTGATAGTCTTTCGATCTGGGATAATACTAAATTGGTTACTAAAACCTCTGATAATAAACAGGATGAAATCGATTTAAAATTACTTGAAGAAGAAGATAAACAGGGACGATTATTTCAGCCTAGAGGTACTATATTTAGAATAAACCTGGATGAGGAACACTGGTTGAATTATGGCTTGAATAAAAAGGTTCCGGCTGAGTTCTATTCATCTTATGCCTTTTTATCTAAAAAACCTGTGCAAACAGCAGGACGTTTTGCCGAGGCTCAACATCTAAGGTTATCTGGACTATTGTGGCCAGAAGCCAGGGAAAGGTGGGCGAATACGGCTTATGTTACCTGTGAGTCTAAAGGAAAGGGACAAGTTATACTTTTTGCTGATGAACCAAATTTTAGGTCATATTTTTATGGTACAACACGTTTATTAATTAATGCTATGCTGCTTGGGCCGGGTATGGGAACTCAAAATGTGGTCGAATGGTAATCTTTTTTAGCTAAATTATTCCCATATGAGCAAATAAATGTATCGTTTTATATGTTAGTATATAATATAATTACATTTGATAATTTAATTGTTTAAATATTCTTCATATTTGACGATGGTAAATAAGGTGAAATAAATCAAATTAAAATTTGATATTAATAATTTTTCAATTTACAGTTCATTTTTAGATAACTATTTATTTTGGAGCATCTTAGATGAAGGATAAGTATAAATCTAAAGAAATACTACTTGAAGAAATAGCTAACCTCAAAGCTCAGCTCCGGCAAAAAAAGAAAGAATTAACAGATACACAACAATCCTTAATTGCAGCCATCAATTCGCTGGATGATATGTTATTCTATAAAGATTCTAAATATGCTTATCTGGGTTGTAATAAAACCGCTTTAGAGTTTTTTGATTTGCATCATAAAGATATCATCGGTAAAACAGATTATGATTTGTTTCCAAAAGATGTCGCTGAAAAACATCGTAAAGATGATGAAAAAATTCTGAAAAAAGGAATTGAGATACGATATGAAAACTGGCTGACGACAGCAAAGGGGAAAAAAATATTAATTGAAGTGCATAAGTCTCCCATGCTTGATAAAAAAGGGAATATCATTGGTATTATAGGTATTAGCCGGGATATATCCAGTCGCTACCTGAATGAAGAAAAAATAAAAATACTTCAGTTCGGTGTAGATAAATCTAAAATAAGTATTTCTCAGATCGGCGAAAATGGAAGAATACAATACGCAAATGATTATCTATGTCAACAATCCGGGTATACACGCGAAGAACTATTAAAACTTTCCATCTCTGATATCGATGCCACTATGGGTTTATCTCAGTGGAAAAAGAACAGGGAAAAAATAAAAGCCGGAATGTCAAATACATTTGAATCCATACAAATAAACAAAGATGGCACACGGATTCCGGTTGAAATAACGGTCAATTATTTTAAATATAATAATGAATTAATATCATTTTCCTTTGCCAGATATATTGCCGAACAAAAAGCCATACGAGAGCAATTGCATGAGAGTGAAAAGCGTTTCCGTACCCTTGTGGAACAATCCACTGATGGTATGATCCTCACGGATCTGAGCGGTAAAATCCTTGAAGTTAATAATCGTACGTGTAAAAGCCTTGGATATAAAGTAAAAGAATTAATAGGTCTGCAGATTGGTAAGATTGATCCTAACTTCAAACAATCGGATAAAATAAAAAAACTATTTGATTCCTTGAACCCTGGTAAAACCGTTATTATAGAAAGTAAACATTATCGAAAGGATGGCACCTTTTTTCCTGTAGAAGTTAGTCTGGGTTTGATTAAATTACATAGTAAAAGTGTGATTGTAGGATTCGCCCGTGACATCTCTGATCGATTGGAAGCACAAAAAGCACTTCTTGAAAGCGAAGAACATTTACGTACCACTTTAAATTCGATTGAGGATGCGGTAATTTCTGTAGATTCTAAAGGTATTATAATCGGAATGAACCCTTCTGCGGAGAAATTGACAGGTTGGTCACTTGATGAGAGTATGGGACTTAAATTTTCAAATGTACTTAATGTAATTAATACCAATACCGGTAAAAAACAACCAAGTGTGGTGGGTAAAGTTTTAGAAAGTGGTAAAAAAATAGATATCGATCAGGATATTGCTATAATTTCTAAAACGGGAAAGAAATATCAAATTTTTAAGAGTGACTCTCCAATCATTAATTCTGAAGGAAAAATAACCGGTGTGGTTATTGTGATTAGGGATATAACAAAAGAACGACAATTTCTGGAGGCCCTACACAGGAGTCAATCCAATCTTGAGAGAGCCCAGGAAATTGCACACATGGGCAGCTGGGATTTAAACCTAAACAAGGGTTATGGTTTCTGGTCCAAAGAAATGTTTAAAATATTTCATAGAGACATAGAACTGGGTGTACCTCCTTTTGAAGAATTTCTAAATTATATACATCCAGAAGATCGTCAAAAACTAAAGGATGCAAACCAAAGGGCAATTAAAAAATGTATGCCATTCACAGGTGAAATCAGAACGAATCCGGAAGATGGTGATATGCGCATCATAAATGCTCAATTTGAATGTAAGGTAAACAGGACTAAAAAAGAAGTTATTTTATTCGGTACCTGTAAGGATATTACTGAACAGAAAAAAATGGATCTGGCTTTAAAGGAAAGCGAAGCGCAGTTCCGTGGACTGGTAGAAGCCTCACCAGATGCTATTTTTATAACCGACTATGGTTCCCGTATGCTTTATGCGAATCCAACTTTAAAAACACAGACAGGATATACGGTAGATGATTTTCAAATGGAACAGGAGGATAATAAATTTATCCATCCGGAAGATGCCGATAAAGTTGGTCAGTTTCTTAATGATTTTATAAAAAGTAATAATACTCATTCAGAAATTATTCAGAATAGATTTATTGATAAATGGCAAAAAACTCACTGGTATTCTTCACGGATAACTAAAATATATTTTGAAGGCCAGCCTGCTTTACAATTTATAAGTAGAGATATTACAAAGGAACAAAAAATTCAGGATGCGCTAGTTAAAAGTGAAAAAGGGTATCGGGCGTTATTTGAAACGATGTCTCAAGGAGTTGTGTATCACGATTCGGATGGAAAGATTATTTCCGCTAATCCAGCAGCACAGAAAATTTTGGGCCTATCATTGGATCAATTGATGGGACGTACATCTTTGGATCCACGCTGGCGTTCTATCCACGAAGATGGTACGGACTTTCCGGGTGAGGAACACCCGGCAATGCTGGCTTTGAAAACGGGCAAACCAGTTAAAGATGTATTGATAGGAGTTTTTATTCCTGAAAACGATGAATACCGCTGGATTTTAGTCAGCGCTATGCCTGAATTTAAGGATAATGGAAAAAAGCCATACCAGGTTTTTGCGACCTTTACAGATATTTCTGAAATTAAGCATGCTGAAAATCTTATTAAGCAGAATACAATGCTATTAGAAGAATCACAACAGATTGCACAAATGGGACACTATGTATATGATATCTCAATGGGTAAGTGGCAAAGTTCACCCATGCTTGATGAAATTTTTGGTATCGATGAGAATTATGATAAAAGTGTTGATGGTTGGTTTAATTTAATCCAGAATGAATTTAAACCGGAAATGACAGAATATTTACAAAACTTTGTTCTAAAACAGGGAAATCATTTTGATAAAGAATATAAAATTTTACGTCAGAATGATCACAAAGAGCGTTGGGTGCACGGTTATGGCCGGCTTGAGCATGATTCAAATGGTAATGTGATCCGTCTAATTGGTACTATTCAGGATATTCATGAACGCAAAGTTTTGGAAGAGCAATTGCTGCAATCACAAAAAATGGAAGCAATCGGACAGCTTGCCGGTGGAGTTGCCCATGATTTTAATAATATGCTTACTGTTATTAATGGTTACTCAGAAATGCTTTTATATCGAGAACTTCATCCTGAATTCAGAAATCTAATTCAGGAAATTTTAAATGCCAGTACCAGAGCATCACGCTTAACTAGCCAGCTTTTAGCTTTCAGCCGTAAACAGATCATTCAACCTAAAATTCTTAATTTAAACCAACTGGTTACTGATCAGATAAAAATGCTCCGCCGTTTGCTTGGTGAAGACGTTGAAGTTTCAACAGCGTTTGATCCGAAATTAAGGTCCGTTAAAGCGGATCTTGGACAAATTGAACATATTATAATGAACAATTCAATCAACGCACGTGATGACAAATTATAATGAACATTTCAATCAACGCACGTGATGCCATGCCCCTCGGTGGAAAACTAATTATTGAGACAAAAAATATAGAGTTTGATGAGATCGATGTACAACATCATCCGGAACTTAATCCCGGGAGATATACCATGTTAGCAATAACAGATACAGGCGTTGGCATGGATGAAATTACCAGAACGAGGATTTTCGAACCATTCTATACAACAAAAGGTCGTGGTAAGGGTACCGGACTTGGACTTGCAACGGTTTATGGCATTGTCAAACAAAATGATGGTTTTATTTATGTTTACAGCGAAATACAGAAGGGCTCGACATTTAAAGTGTATCTACCATCCAGTGATGAAAAAGGAAAAGACGATAAAATGCCGAGCATTGATGATGAAAAACTAAAAGGCACGGAAACCATATTACTGGTCGAGGATGACGAGGGCGTCAGAATTGTTACCCGGTCCACTTTACAAAATTATGGTTATAAGGTTATTGCTGCAACCAATGGTGAAGAGGCATTGCGGATATATGATGAACATGAAGGTAATTTTGATTTAATATTAACTGATGTAGTTATGCCGTTGATGAGTGGTAGAGAAATGGCGGATAAACTTAGAGAAAAAGATTCTTCAATTAAAATTCTGTATTTTTCTGGCTATACGGATGACAGTATTGTACAGCACGGTGTGTTGGATGAAGGTATGGAATTTATTCAAAAACCATACTCACATGCTGAACTTGCAAAGAAAATCAAATCTGTTTTAAATAAATAATAAATTAGAATTGGTAATTTATATTTACAAAAATGCAAAATTCTGATTCCACTATATAATTAGTTCGATTAAACATCTGTCAGGAATTATCTATGTTTTATGAAAATGAAGTTGTAATGCTCGTATTTGGATTTCTGGTGACTGTATTTATAGGATTGAAGTACGAGCAATTAAAAAATATTAAATCTTATAAAATATTATTATCAGGATTCTTTACACTCTTTGCTGCCTGGATATTTAGTACCTTAGAAGAATTTTATTTTGAACAATTATTAAACTTGTTTGAGCACTTATTGTATACGTCTAGTTCGGTATTTCTTTTCATCTGGATTTATAAAACGCTCATTGTAAAACCCAAGGTCAAGTAATGTTTATTATTGCCTTCATAGATTTCACATCAATTATTATGACGTTGATGTCAGTTACCATTTTACTTGTTAAATGGAGACGAACTCTTTATCCGGATATCCGGTACATTCTGATTGGGTTACTGGGATTATCATTTTTTTATTATTTATTTTTATTTATTGAATGGTCTGGTATCACAAATTCTTTAGAAAAATTAGAGGATCTTATAGGTGCTTTAATTCCTATGGTTTGGGCATTCATTTTCTATACTTTCTTACAATTGATTTCACAAAAGGATTTACAAAATAGTGAACTGAAGTACCGACAGCTTATCCAAAATTCCAGTGATATTATTTTTCTAATTTATCAGAATAAATTTGAGGTAGTAAATAGAAAATTTGAAGATATGTTTGATTTAACCCTTGAAACTGCGAACAGGCCGGACTTTAGTTTGATACAATTATTTACACCTAAAAGTCAGTCAGAATTGGATGAGTTATTAAAAAAAGTTGATAAAAAAGAAAATACAAACATCATTTCTAATTTAGTTGTTCGTAATGCCAGAGGTAAAGAGGTTGACGTTGAAGTATCGTTTAACCATATAGAATATAAAGAAGGCCGGGCGTTACAAGGCATAATGAGGGATCTGACGGATCGTAAACATCTTGAGGAACAACTGCGACAATCACAGAAAATGGAGGCGATAGGACAGCTTGCCGGTGGGGTAGCCCATGATTTTAACAATATTCTTACTATCATTAATGGCTACTCAGAGATTTTATTAAGATCAAAACTGCCTAAAACGATGGATACTCCCGTTCAGGAAATTCGATCAGCAGGCATTCGTGCATCCCGCTTGACTGGCCAATTATTGGCGTTTAGCAGGAAACAAATCATCCAGCCAAAGCTGCTTCATTTGAACGATATCATTAAAGATCAAATTAAAATGTTAGGAAGGTTACTCAGGGAAGATGTTGAAATATCGACCATATTTGATCCGCATTTGAGACCTGTAAAAGCTGATCCGGGACAGATTGAACAGATAATTATGAATGTATCCATCAATGCCAGGGATGCTATGCCAACAGGCGGTAAATTAACAATTGAAACAAAAAATGTAGAATTTGAGAGTAATTATGCAAAGAAAAATCCGGATGTGGTTGAAGGAAAATATTCCATGCTATCCTTTAGTGATACAGGTGTAGGTATGGATGCTGTTACACTTTCCAGGATATTCGAACCATTTTATACTACAAAAGGACGCGATAAAGGCACCGGATTGGGATTAGCTACCGTTTATGGGATTGTAACACAAAATGATGGTTTTATTAATGTGGATAGTGAGATACAGCAGGGTTCGGTTTTCAAAATATATTTTCCTTCTGAGGAAAGAAGGGTAAAAAAGCGTAAAACCAAATTATCGGATGAATCTGATTTAAAAGGCAATGAAACTATCCTGGTAGTGGAAGATGATGACAGTGTAAGGGTAGTAACGACATCTGCTTTGAGAGAATATGGATATAAGGTTATACCGGCTTCCAATGGTGAAGAAGCTATTCGTGTTTATGAAGAACACAAGGGTAAATTTGATATGCTGCTTACCGATGTGGTGATGCCTTTAATGAGTGGGAGGGAACTGGCGGAAAAACTTTCTGAAAAAGATAGTAAACTAAAAATATTATATTTTTCCGGTTATACAGATGACAGTATTGTACGCCACGGCATTTTAAGTGAGGGAATGCAGTTTATCCAAAAACCATATTCCCATACAGAACTGGCTAAAAAGATCAGATCTATAATTGAAAAATAACAAGATCATTTTTAAATACAGCTAACCGTTTATTATTGTAAAATATACCCATACCAATCCTTATTTTTAATTTGCTTTTGCTGTATTCTTAACCATATCGTTACGACAGCTTGCATAAAAAATATCTATTAAATAAATTGATACTGCATAATATATACCTATTATAAATAATGTGTAAAAAATTACAAGGAAGTGTAAATAAATAAGAAAGAAATCATGAAAAAACTGAAAATTTTTCCATTAATTATTGCTTTCTTGCTGTTATGTTCTTTCGGTTATAGCCAGGATACTAATCAAAAAGAAAAAATCGCTATTCTTGGTTTTGGCGGCAACGTTCAAACCTGGATAAAAGAAACTTTAACCAATCAGCTTGAAAATGAAATTGTAAATCTTGGCCGGTTTGATATTGTAAATAGACGATCTATTCAGGCGGCTATTGAAGAACTAAAAATTAATCTGACCGGTCTGGTTAATGATGAGCAGACTATAAAAGCGGGTGAATTTTTAACGGCACATAAACTTATTATCGGGCAGGTGAATTATTGTAATGTGAACTGGAATATGAAACAGGTTACGAGGATGGTAAATGGCAAATCCAGGACTTTCAAGGTACGTATGTATAAAGCGGAAATTTCAATAAGTGCAAAAATTATTGAGGTGGAAAATAATGTACTTTCGGATGGCATAAATGTTCTCGGTATTGGAGAAAATGAAAATAAAAATAATGCCATCATTAATGCCGTAAATTCAGCAGTAGCAAATATTATTCTGAAAATGCGGGAAATATATCAGTTAGAGGCCCGGGTCATTAAAAAAGATTTACGCGAAATCTATATCAATATGGGTAAGGATTATGGTATTAAAAAGGGATTAGTTTTTAAAGTAATTAGAAAAGAAACTACCTTAATTGATGAGTTGTCAGCAGAAAGCATTGATCTAGAAAATGAAATAGGTCTTGTTTATATTGACAAAGTTTATCCAAAATACAGTTCGGCAAAAATTATACATGGAAATTATAGCATAAACAAGGGCGATTTAGTTAAAGAAAGTTTAACGGATAGACTTCACCGGTTTGCGATATTGGGATCGTACTCAGTTATTCCATTAAAGTCGAAAATTACAAAATCTCTTGGGGGAAAAAAGATTAGAGAATCTATCAATACCGGCATCAGTATTTTTTTAGACTCATATCATACATCGAACGCCTATGAATTACAGTTAAGTTTTTTAAAAGCCGGCAAATTACGGGGAATTTTAGGTGATTTAAATTATAGAAGAAAGTATAACATTTTACCGGAATATTTGGATTTCTACGCTGGTGGTAGTATCGGCTTTGTTTCCCTGGAACAGAAAATTATTGATCCGGATTCAGCCTGGGCCGTTCTCAATAAAGTTGGTTCTGATAATGATGTTAGGGATAATTGTTTAACACTTTCTGCTACAGTATCGGTTAGAGCAACATTTATAAAATTACTACACCCTTATGCAGAAGCAGGCTGGCACTATTGTAATACATTAGATGAGTGGATGGCTGAATACAAAACAGGGAAAACAGTGGATGGCAAACCTGAAAAGAAAGATACACGAATTCCGGATGAATTTCTGGAATATCCATCTATTAAAATGAATGGATTTTCATATCGCATCGGTTTAATGCTTAGTTTTTGATAACTATAAATTCATCTATAATTCTGATGTGTTCATGGAATAAAATTATCCCTAATAAGTTTAACCTGTATAATTTTTTCCACTATATATTTAATATTAGTATAATAATACTATGAAAACTGAAGGAAGTTTAAAAGAAGTTGCAGCACTTTTTCTTAAGCTTGGTACGATTGCATTTGGCGGCCCAGCTGCTCATATCGCCATGATGGAAGAAGAGGTTGTCAATAAACGAAAATGGATGGATCGACAGCATTTCCTCGACCTGGTTGGTGCGACCAATTTAATCCCCGGACCCAATTCAACAGAAATGACCATGCATTGCGGACACGAGCGGGCCGGCATTCCCGGATTGTTTGTTGCTGGCGCCAGTTTTATTTTTCCAGCTGTAGTTATTACCGGCATTTTTGCCTGGCTCTATGCTACCTATGGACAACTGCCAAGCGTGGAACCGTTTGTATTTGGAATTAAACCGGCTGTTTTAGCTATAATAGCTTCAGCTATAATTAAACTTGGTAAAAAAGCATTAAAGGGCTGGGAACTGGGGATTCTTGGGGGATTAGTACTTACTGTGAGTTTGCTTGGTGCAAATGAAATCTTAGCTCT
>JARRPN010000156.1:0-5224 GCA_037382875.1 Calditrichaceae bacterium
GCCGGAAGCGGTGTTCGACACGCTCTGGCAGATGTTCGATCAACGCTATGCCCTCTTCCCAGCCAAGTCGATCGACTGGCAGAAGTTGTATGATGTGTACCGCCCCCGGATCGTTACCGACATGACAGAAGAGGAACTCTTCGTTGTTTTGGCCGACATGCTGTCACATCTGAATGACAACCATGTTATATTGGTGGCTCAATCGCTCGGCCGCGATTTCAGCGCCGGTTATATTGGTCCCTATATCGAAGACATGGGATTAGAAGGCACGCTGCAGTTTCTTCAGCAGCACCCACTTCCCGGAAGATATTTCAAAACTGCGCCCCGGACGCTGGGAAAAGGCGTTTTTCAGTATGGATGGATTGATCGGGATGTTGGGTATATCCACTTCACCGGATTCCAAGCTGAAGTCGGTAACGCGGTTGCGATGGATTCGATACTAAAAGATTTCTCATCCGCACGTTCTCTCATTGTTGATGTCCGATATAACAGCGGCGGTGACGACCGTGTGGGAAAGATTATCGCGGACTGCTTTGCCGACAAACGCCGGCTCTATATGGTCACACGTGACAGAAACGGCCCCGGCCATAATGATTTCAGAGAACCAAGATACTGGCACGTCAATCCCGCCTCGCGGACCTTCACCAAACCGGTTATTCTTCTTACTAACCGTTTTTCAGTCAGTGCCGCCGAGAACTTCGTTTTGGCAATGCGGGTATTGCCTCAAGTTACTGTTGTGGGCGATTTCACGTCCGGCTGCTTTGCGGACATGGCCTGGTTCGATTTGCCCAATGGATGGCGTTGTTCCTATTCCAGAAACTATTTTGTAGACTATGAAGGCCGGTGCTGGGAAGGAATCGGTGTTCCTCCCGACATCATGATACGGGGGGCGGAACCTGAAGGTGATACCGATCATGCCTTTGAAGTCGCTCTGGCCTTGCTGAAGAATGGAGGGCCTGCTCTTCAGGATGAAAGTGCCAGCGCCGCCGCTGTACGAGTGTCTCTTGTCAAAATCCTTTCACGGGAACTGGAAAATGAAGATTATGCCGGCGCGTACAAAAATTACGAGCGAATTCGAAGAGATCTGAATCCGGCAACGTCCTACTTAATCGCAAGGGAATTAAACGCCCTGGGATATCACTTGATCTCCCAGGATCGTCTCGAAGACGCTTTAAAGGTATTCAAGCTTTACACCGAGAATTTTCCAGAGGATGCCAATGCTCATGATAGTCTGGGAGAAGCATATATGCTCAAGGGTGACAATAAAAGGGCAATAGCCAGTTATCGCAAATCACTTGAACTCAATCCGGATAATCAGAATGCGGTAAAAATGCTTTCAAAATTGCAAAACAAATAAAAGGACAATATCAAATAATTACCGACCAAAGCCACCTGTTCCCAAGCGATTCTTCCATCGGAATTTGGAGCGACAGTTAAATTCAGACGTTAGCAATTTTTTTCTTATAAAATTTAGTTGATATTGGGGTTTATATAAATATTTTTCTCTTGCTTACGGCAAAATCAGGTTATAGTTTCCCTGCATTATTATCCGGTCTGTAAATCCTTTTTAAATATGTGTGGGAACCGTTATGGAAAAATTTAATTTTTTACTCGGTGACTGGCTGATGAAATACACCGTACCAGAATCAGAACTCAGCGAGGCGGAAGGCACCTTTAAACGCACCTTAAACGACAAGTATGTTTTC
The DNA here is from genome assembly GCA_037382875.1 of Calditrichaceae bacterium. Taxonomy (GTDB): domain Bacteria; phylum Calditrichota; class Calditrichia; order Calditrichales; family Calditrichaceae; genus JAFGKZ01. The sequence continues at coordinate 1,707 of JARRPN010000156.1, forward strand.
TTCGATTATAAATCCGGCCTGGATCCCGGTCCCTGGGAAGCACACGGCATCTTTGCCAAAGATGAAAAACATGATATTTACCGCTACTGGTGGTTTGAGAATTCCGGCGCTTTTCTAACTGCCACCTGCAATTTTGTAAACGACACCGCCCTGTTCATGAACTGGCATGATACGCTGTTGATCCAGACCTTTGAACTTATCAAAAAAGATTATGTTGTACTCAAAATGTCCCAGCCGCTGGATGAACAGAATTTTCAGTTGATTTTAAAAGTAGAGTTTTTTAAGAAATAGCAGGATAATATCCAGTATGATTCATTCCCGATTTATCAGGATTTGCCGAACAATCAGAAAGGTAACTCGTTAGCGGTAAATTAATAATATATAAATGTTCTTTTTGTCTTGATACCCGTCTGAGCCGGACAGGCAAAAAGAACCAAATAAATCAAGGCTGGAAAATAAATAGAAAGAAAAACTAAAGCTCGTTTCACTAAAATTCTGAAACTCGCCCTATAAAACGGGACTCAGACCCGTCACAAAGCACGCCGGGCAGGCAGTCAGAATTTTGGCCGTTCCACTTCGCCAAGTTTTTCTAATCTTTTTATTTTATATCATTGTAAGTTTCTTCATAGTTTTGGTGTAGCCAAAAACGGCGAATTTTCTGGTCTAGCTAAAGGTCACTCCCTTTTGTAGGTTACATCGCGAGTTATCCCGCCCAGGCGGGATGGCCAGACAAAAAGTAAACTAAATGTATTTTTTGTTTTACGGCAATTTGTGAAAATTGTAAATGATATAAAAAGGCACAATTTTTTTAGGGAGATAAAGGATATGAAAAATAATCATTTTATACGGAGACAAACTAACCGGTTACATTTAGCCGCGTTAGCGATCATCATCCTATGTTTAACCTGGTCCGATAACAGCTTAGCCCAGGATGAGATCGATCCCATGGCGGCATCCGTATTACCATACTTTATGATGGTTGAACAATCCTTTATAGGTCTGGCCGATGCTATGCCGGCTGAAAATTACAGATTTAAACCGACAGGTGGTGAATTTGAAAATGTCCGGACATTCGGAGAACAAGTAAAACATGTAGCCTGTGCCAACTTTGCCTTCTTCAATCAAATTGAAAAAATAGAGCCCCCGGCAGAGTGCTGGAAAGGCGGACCTGATTCGGCTGAAACCAAGGAAGAATTGATGAAATATCTTAAGGACTCATTCGATTACGCCAAACGCGTGCTCAAAACTATGACATCGGAAAATGCTCTTGATCTGGCAAGCGGGCCTTACGGTGGTGAGTCGACACGTATAGGGCTCACTACAATGGCCATTTGGCATCTTTCAGATCATTATGGCCAGCTTGTGGTGTATTTGCGTATGAACGGGATTATACCACCGGCAAGCCGTCCAAAAAAATAGTACCATGTTTCAACCAGTGAAGATAAAGATAACTGTGTAATTACTTTCGAGTTTAATAATAGAGAAAAAGGAATATTTTTATGCATACACTTGATATGTTGAAAGAATTGATTAATCATATGAACTGGGCTGATGCCAAAATCTGGACAACAGTACTATTGAATTCCAAAGCAGAAAATGATGAAAAGCTTATAAAGATCCTGCATCATTACCAAATAACCAAGTATGCCTTTTATCATATATGGAAGAACAAATCTCCTGAATTCCCTGAACTTTCAAAATTTAAAACATTGAAAGATATGGCTGAGTGGGCTGCAGGATACCCGAAACTTATACTCACCTATCTAAGCGGTTTGAATGAACAAGATTTGGGCCGAATGATACATATTCCCTGGGCTGACCGGCTGGAAAAAATTCTGGGTAAAAAACCAATGGATAGCAATTTAGCCGAGACCATTATGCAGGTGGCTGCACATAGCTCACATCACCGTGGACAGGTTAGCAGTCGGATCCGTGAATTGAAAGGAGAACCGCCTCTTGTTGATTTTATCGCCTGGGTCTGGTTGGGAAAACCGGAAGACGTCTGGTCTTTGTAATGTAATATCTAAAAAAGCGTACCTGATGAATATAATTAAAATTCTGATTCCAGTTTCAAAATAGAGTTGAGTCTCCCTATTGAGCCAGAAATCAAAAATATTTTTTTGCTTCAATTGGGACAGGATTATAGCTTTACCTCAAAACCTTTTTAATCCGAAGTTGATACATTAATTATCAGCGGAGATTTTTAATGAAACGTGTATTTGTATATATGATTACACTGTTGGTACTATCCAATTGCACCTCGATGATGATGGGAATGATGAAGAATAAAATGAAAAACATGTCAACTGAAGAAAAGCAGGAAATGATGATGCAAATGATGGGCAACGAAGGGGATAGTCCCGCATGACCATGATGGAAGAAGAGATGGATGTAATGATGAATGACAGTCTGTCTAAAGTGGATAAAGCCGGCGTTATGCTTCCGGTCTGTTTTACCAATATCCTGCAAACAGTGGATGAAGATGAGAAGGCCGAATTTCTGACTGAAATGATTAATAAAATTATTGAAAACGATTACCCCTGTTTGCCCGCGGAAAATACCACCGCCTTTAAGCAGGAATTTAAAAAGACTATAGATAATCTTAAATAATAGGCATAATTGATGTCAACCTATGTTTATATTGCTCAGAGTCTGGACGGATTTATTGCTGACAAAAATGGCAAAGTCGACTGGCTGAATGATATTCCCAATCCGGTTGGCAGTGATTTAGGATTTTCTGAATTCATGAATAAAATTGATGCAGTAGTCATGGGCCGTAAAACCTTTGAAACGGTTTTATCCTTCGGCACGTGGATTTATGATAAACCTGTATATGGTATCAGCAAAACCATGAAAAGTCTACCGCAGGAATACGCAGGCAGAGCCGCACTATTAAATCTTAAACCATTACAAATAATCGATAAACTTAAAAAAGAGGGCATGAATAATTTATATATCGATGGTGGCGGTTTGATCCAGAGTTTCCTTGCTGAAGATCTGATCGATGAATTAATTATCACAACCATTCCTATTATTTTAGGCGGTGGTATTCCACTGTTTAGTGAGTTGAAAAAACCTTTAAAGTTCAGGCATATAAAAACCGAGGTGCTCATTGATTTTCTGGTAAAAAGTCTCTATCAGAGAGATAGATAAGTATTTGATTATAACAAATATACTTATTATAAGTTTAACATTATTTGAACTTCGCTACGTCTTTCTGATCTCTATATTTTGTGTCATTCTTCTAACCAGGTTTGTTACATAATAATTGAAGGTTTTTATACAGTTTTTAAATATTGATGAACAAATGTTATTGCTGTTGAACCCTGTCCCACAGCCGCTGCCACTCTTTTAGTTGAACCCTTCATGACATCACCGACAGCAAATATTCCCGGCACATTGGTCTCCAGTAAAAATGGATCACGATGCAATTTCCAGTTTTTAGGCCGTTTACCATTACGCGTCAAATTTGGACCTGTTAAAATAAAACCAACACGATCTCTTTCCACTACATCGGC
>JARRPN010000157.1:0-7498 GCA_037382875.1 Calditrichaceae bacterium
TGATAGTATCTTCCAGAAGTCGGATAATATATATGGTTCCGTGTATCATAATTAAAAATTAAACCCAGACCGGATGCCTTGCCGCCTTCACTGCCCGGGTATTGTTTGTTATCCTTCAATTGCAGTACGCCATCGGCAGAGGTAGTATGGATATCAATCCATTCAAACTGGTAACGCACGCCGATATAAAATCCATTAAAAATCCGTTTTTGCAGATTTGTCCATGTCCGCAACAGATAAGGTGTAAATTTTTCTTCATTGGCGTTTGTCGTATTATTACCAAAACCCCAGAATTTATCGGGATAATTATAATAGGTGTAAAATCCATTATACAGATAATTATGATCTCTAAAATAAATTTCCGGTATAAAACTGAGAATAATCTGTTGTCTCTGGGTGTATGTAGCAGCCATTTTTATATTTGAAGGTTTTACTGATAAATCCGCTTCTATTGGCCGGAATGAATAAATACTGCCAACGCCAAAGGCAATTTTTGTCTCGGGTGAATAAAATGCATAGGGCAAAGCAATTAGGCTGTTACGTTTTTTAACAGTGTCATTCCTATTTTCATCGTCATTGGCTTTTGCAAAATTGAGCAGTGAATATATCAAACATAATATTACAATAAATATGTTATGTGGCATCGCAAATTCCGGTCTTAGTGGTCACTTTTTTATTAATTAGTGAGAATAGAATATAAAAATTTTTTCTAAATAATACATCAACTATAAGGGAAGTTTTAATAATTTGCCATAAATTTAAAGTATTAGATTAGATTTTTAAGAATAAATTAATTAAATTGGACGCAAGGTCTTCTTTTTTAAGGAGTTGAGTCTCATTTATATAATGAGGGTTTGCTCAAAGTAGTTAATAAAACCAAGAATAGATCGATAATAAAATATGTTGTAAATCATAGACCTGATCAGATGTTTAACCTATAATTAAATAACAGCTTAGATAAGTCGAAAATTATGGAAACAAGGATTAAACAGAAATTGTATCAAGATAAGGATAAAAAGGTGACTCAGACACCTAAAATTCTTCTGGTAATTTTGATTCTGTTTGTTTCTCAATTGTCTCAGGGAAACAATCCTGATCCAATATTTTCCTCAAGTAAGTATAAATCATATCACACTGCTGAAAGTCTCTATACTATTGGGGATTTTGAGGCTGCTCTGCAAAACTTTGAAAACTCGTCTGTGCAAAAAGTAGCCGATCGCAATCCTGAAACGCAATTTAAAATCGCCTACAGTTTTTATAAAACCGGAAAATATGATTCCAGCTCTGTCTTATTTTATAAATTATATACTGAACATCAATTTTTACCAAAGTATAGCAGCTATTTTTATACAAAAAGCCAGTGGAAACTGGATCCGGATAAAGGTATAAAGGAAGCTGTTTCCTATGTTAAAAAATATAATAAACATGCTTTGGCCGATTCATTACTCATACCTATTTCTGATGCTTATTTTGAACAGGGAGAATTTAAAAAAGCCCGAAAATTTTATCAGTTAATCCAAAAGCAAAAATTGTCAAGAGAAGTTACAGTTTATGCACGTATACAAGCCGCCTATTGTTTATATTATTCAAACTCTAAAAAACAGGCTTTAAATGAATTCTATCAAATCATTAGACGATATCCCGGTGAAAAAGAAACGGCTTTATTAGTAGAGAATCTTAGGCGTGATGAACCTGAATTTTATGAAGAAAACTTCTTTAAATTTGTTGATGTATATTTTTACAATGAACAGTATACCACGCTTCGGCTAGTACTTGAGAAATATATAAAAATTGAAAACGATAAAGCTAATATCGAACGGGCACGATATTATTTAACTAAATTGTATCTTGCTCAAAATCGCTATAAAACAGCTCTTTATGGATTTCAGGGTATGCTATCCAAGCTGAAAAATGAAAAACTCGAACCGCATATTCGGTTAAATATTGCCCGTGCCCATTATAAAATCGGGAATAAGCGAAATGCTATTGATGCTTATTTGGATTATGCTCACCGATATCCACGCAGGCGTATCGCCCCTGAAACAGTTTGGAAAGCGGCCTGGATATATGAGGAATTGAAAGATCTTGAAAATGCGCTAAAGACCTATCGTGATTTGAGACAACATTGGAAAAAGAGTCCGTATGCCAGAGAAGCTTATTTTAGAGAAGGTTTTACATTATTTAGGTTAGGTCGAATAGAAGATGCTGATTTAATTTTTAGAATTATAAGTCTTAAGCGCTGGCCCGATGTAGATGTTAACAGGGCACAATACTGGTCATCCCTATGCAAGGAGATTCAACATGATTATAAGGCTGCCAAACAGTTGCGGCTGGAATTAGCCAAGCATCTTTGGGATGATTATTATACAATGAAGAGCTATTTGATGCATAAAGCAGAAATTGATTCGACTCTTGATATAGCTAATGATTTTAAAAACAGTTCAGAGTCATTTGAATATTATGGCCAGGGAATGGCAAACCTGTTATCACATTTTGATGAAGCATTCCTGGTTCGTGACCTGTTGGGTGAGAGTTATGGATTTGCAGCTTTATCAGATATTAAGCTTTCAGCCAGAAGCAAGCATGATTGGATGACCCTGGCGGAAATTTATAAAAAATTTGGAGAATATAATAAAGCTTTCCGTTTATATGATTACATTAATTATAAATTTTTTGGAAATCTAAATTACACAGAAAAACCTTTTATTCTCAAAGAACGCTTTCCTTTTTACTTTGACGATATTGTTGAGAAATATGCCCAACGCTATAATATTGAACAGGAATTTATTCTTGGACTTATAAAACAGGAAAGTGTTTATGATCCCAGAGCGCATTCCCCTGCAAATGCCTATGGTTTAATGCAATTGATGCCTTTAACCGCAGACGATATGGCTCGTATAGCCAGGATGAGAATTAAGAACAATGAGTTGTTATTTAATCCGGAAATTAACATTCATCTTGGTTCACTATATCTGAAGCAGCTGGATAAGCAATTTGACGGATATAAAGAAAGTATGCTGGCTGCTTATAATGCAGGACCTCATCGTGTACAGCGTTGGAATAAGATAGAAGGTTCGGAAAACGTCGATGTTTTTATAGAGAATATTGAATTTAGTGAAACTCGTGACTACGTTCGCCAGGTTATGAAAAATTACTGGGCTTATAAACTGCTTGGAAATAATTTTAATATCGATCAGGATGAAATCCGATATGGGGTGACTATGCCCGAGTTGAAACGAATGGCAAAGCGATAATTCGTGTAAGAAAATTTGGTAATCATCCTCAACCATTAAATATCCACAATCATAGTGATAATAAATTTTTCATTTGATAAATCCTCGTTTAGGCCTGAATGCCAAATAATAAGGCTAGTTTAAGAGTTAGATATTATTTCTACGAAGGTTGAACATCCCAAATATTACTAGTACTGGCAACTTTATATTTTACTTGTCATTCTTAATTATTCTGATTTACGATCCGTTTTGAATTCAAGAAGCAATAAAAAGATAAGTAGGCTCTCTATGAAGCGGGGGATACGTTTGATTGGTTTTATTGTGTTTAACTCTGTCCAGGTGTGTACAATAACTTGTTTTAAAAGAGGGAATATATTGATTATCTCATTGATTTCGTTTTTATAAACGGATTTCTTTTTATCCAGGAATCGTCGGAAGAACTCTAACAGTAAAGGCCCAATTAGATAATACCAAATTCCAATGATCATAATAGAACGAAATATCATCAGCAAAGCGGCATAGCCTGTGCTCTTTTCGAAAACCGGGAAGAAATAGGATAAAATAAATATGATAGTTGCTAGCAAAATAATAGCAATTATAGAAAATTTTTTCCATATTTTGCGTCTTTTTCTTGATTTTTTTACTGAATCCTTTACTGGGCTTGATCCAGCCCATGCTATTTGATCTTGACCCTGAATCCGATTTTTAACATTCGCAGCTAGTTGAGGGGCCCAAATACCGATTATAATTCCCGCACTTAAATGAATACTTATGTAAATACTAATAAGTATTACACTAAGACTAGTCAGGTCTGCTGAATCCGATCTGATTAAGAACTGATTCACAACATATTCACTGAATAAATCTATGGCTTTCCAGACATTTTGTCCAAAGACAATAGTGATGACCAATATTTTTTGAACGGATGATTCCAATAGACTTAAAAATCCTAAAAGAAATGTCGCCATTCTTTTCGAAGGCATTATTAAGAAAAGTATTTCGCCTATGATACCCTGAAAAGCAACTGCAAAGTATGCATTGATTGGCGAATACGGACTCACAATGGCTTTTACCATAATTACTAGAAGTGTAGCTTTTAGAATTGTTCCTCGCTTATCATTGAAAAATGATATCAATGTAATAAAAATAACGGCACTGCTTCCAATAAAAAGTCCTGTGAATGGGATTCTAAATGCATGCAGAACGCCGCCCAAAGCTGCCTCGCTTAAAGCCCATAATGCGGTTATTCTCTTGATGGGATTGATTACATTTGTAGAGTTGTCAGCTGATTGATTCAATATCTTAAGTCCTGAAAATTATAACCCGTTCAATTAAGAATGATATTTTAACTCTTCAGGATAAACTTATTAAAATATTAAATATCTGCCTAATATATTTATAATTTTGAGGCCGCAGTTTTATCCAGATACCATTCAACAGGATTATTATTTGATTGTACCATTGTTGCCGGATAGATACTTTTGCTATCAGTGGAATTAAAAATTTCTTTGATAATATTTGATTTGATTACACCTGTTACTAAAAATGAAATTTTGTCAGCTGAATTTATAACAGGCAAAGTCAATGTAATTCGTTTCTGGCTTGTTTGCGGATGTTCAGCAACTTCACAGATTTTCTTTGAATGTATAACCGTTTCATCTCTGGGAAATATGGATGCGGTATGACCATCTTCGCCGAGACCGAGAATTACCCAGTCAAATACTGGATAATTATTTTCATGTCTTGATATAGATTGAATTAATTGCCGGCCATAGCGTTCAGCTTCTTCAGTTGGATATTCTTCACCCTTGATACGATGCAGATTCTGATCAGGAATATCAATCCTGTCAAAAAAGTATTTCTTTGTCATTCCAAAATTACTCTCCGGATGATTTTCTGGTACACATCGTTCATCGCCCCAATAAAAGTGTACATTTTGCCAGGATGCATTCTTTCCATCCTGTGCCAGCTGCTTAAAAAATAATCGGGGATTCACAATATGTGTCATCACCCGTCAGCTTTTTACAAGGGTAACGCCAATCTCCATCAGGATCATCAAAAAGCTGAATGGCTTCTTTCGGTCCCCATGAGCCGGCGGGATATCCATATAACTTTATGGATGGATCATTTTTCCAGGTATCAAGAATCGGCTCAATGAATTGCCACGATGCTTCTACACTATCCGTACGGGCAATAAGTGTATTATCTCCGTTAAGCGCATCAAGTAGTAAACGCTCATAAGCTTCAGGGATTTTTATATTTGCCAAATCCGAATAGTGAAAATCCATATCGATGTTTTTAAGCTGAAAACCCGCTCCGGGAACTTTCATGCCAATTTTTAACAGAATACCTTCATCAGGCTGGATTCTCAGGATCAGCTGGTTTTCTGATAAATAATTTTCATTATACGATTTAAATAGATGATAAGGCGTTTTTTTGAAATGAATGACGACTTCAGTTACTCTCGTCGGTAGTCTTTTACCGGTGCGTATCAAAAAGGGCACATCCGCCCAACGCCAGTTTTCCACAAAAAATTTCATCGCCACATAGGTCTCGGTTTGCGAATCTCGATTGACATTGGTTTCATCTCGGTAGCCCGGCACTCTTTTTTCACGAACCATAGATTCAATATACTGACCGCGAATGACCTGTTTGTCTACATCTTTTTGTTCAATATTTTTCAGGGACTGAAAAAATTTATGTTTTTCATTCCGAACAGCCTTAGCCTCAAATGTTGTGGGTGGTTCCATGGCAATCGTTGCCGCTAGCTGCATTAAATGATTTTGCACCATGTCGCGCAGAGCACCGGATGTATCATAATAGCCGCCACGATCTTCAACGCCAATCTGTTCCGCTGAGGTGATTTCTACATGACTTATATAATTACGATTCCATAATGGCTCAAAAATGCCATTGGCAAAACGGAAAGCCAAAATATTCTGTACGGTTTCTTTTCCAAGATAATGATCGATGCGATAGATCTGATCCTCATCAAATATGCTCTGCAAGTGCGTATTCAGATCAAGCGCCGAACTTAAATCATGGCCGAAAGGTTTTTCAATTATTATGCGTCTCCAGCCTTTTGATGATTCCAAATGTAGGTTCTCAGCCTGAAGACCCGATGCTGCTTTCTTAAAAAATACAGGTGGTGTGGCCAGATAAAACAAAATATTTTGACCGGTTTTCAATTCCGCGTCCAGTTTTTGCAGAGTATTTTTTAATTGTTTATAGCTGTGAATTTCATCCATGTTGAAAACAGAATAGAAAATATTAGGTAAAAATTTATCCAAAGATTTCTTATTTAATTCATTCGGAGAAATAATAGTCTTAATACTATCAGCCATTTTCTTACGATAAGTATTATCATCATAAGGCTTACGACCGAGCCCGACAATGGCAAAGTTATCCGGCAGCAGATCATTTTCATATAGATGAAAAAGTGCAGGTACCAGTTTGCGTTTAGCCAAATCACCCGATCCGCCAAAGATGACAAAAATAAAGGATTCCGGTTTTTTCATATTTGTTTACCTCTGAATGCCAACATTTTTAATAATGTTTTATATTTCTAATATAAAAATATTTAATTAAATTTGGGAATAAATCAAATATTAGATTGTCTAAGAAATAAAAACAGATAAATATATTGACTGACGAACAAATTTTAGAAGATATAAAGAAGGGTAACAGTTCTGTATACCGTGAACTTGTATTTCGTTATGAATCGCAAATTGCATCAACAATTATAGGTATGCTGGGAAAGTGTCCGGAAGCGGAAGATATTGGTCAGGAAGTTTTCATCCGATTTTACAAAGCGATTCCAAATTTTCGGGGTGATTCGTCTGTTGCTACATATTTGACAAGAATAGCCATTAATTTATCATTGAATGAGATAAAAAAGCGTAAACGCAGAAAAAGTATCTTTGCTGATAAAGAAATTACTGAACTGCTAAATTATGAAGATCATAATAAACAGGATATAACGGAAGATAAAGAATTGTTGAACAAAGCAATTCAGTCTTTAAATCCGAAATTCAGATCGGTGCTTGTTTTAAGATTGATCGATGGTTATTCAACGGATGAGGTTGCAAAAATTTTAAAAATACCGATGGGTACGACGCTTTCACGTCTTTTCCGGGCTCAGGAAAAACTGAGAGAAAAATTGACACCTTTAATGGAGGTCAGTTATGGATAAAATGATAAAACAACTTTTATATGAATCTTTTGACAGAGAATTAAATGAGAGAGAAAAAAACATATTAGATTTT
>JARRPN010000158.1:0-9288 GCA_037382875.1 Calditrichaceae bacterium
AATGTTTTTCCCAGGAATGGACAGAAAGGTTCCAGAGCGTTGATCAGAGTTTCCTGAGCCATGACCATTGAATTCAAATACAAACTTAAGATAATTAAAATGATAAAATATCTGCTAATACGCATGAAAAATGTTCCTCTTTATTATTGCGAATGTTCTAGTTTAAACTTTATCAATGATTATTTGATTCCCGTATATAATTAATATAAAGCATATAAATGAAAGTGAATTGCAAAGTTTTATAATTCTTTTTATTAAAATAATCAAAAAACGGATTCCCTAAATAATAAAAGTAAATAATTAATTTGATGATCCTGCTTTTACACATCAAATACTTTGTTCTTGATAATCTACTGGATTAAATTTACATTATTATAATGATCATAATATAACTGCATATCTACGAGATAAATAATATCATAAATGAAAACTCTATCTGACAATGAGCTTGCTGGCGAAATAAAAAAATCAAATAAAAAGGCCCTGGAAACATTTTATTTTCGATATTATAAAATGTTGTTCCATTTTACCGTCAGCCGTCTGCAGGATAGTGAAAGTGCAAAGGAAATCATACAGGAGATTTTTAAACGACTATGGCAAAATCGCAAGAATATCAATACAAAAAAATCCATCAAAGACTATATTTTCAGAATTGCTAATAATTTAATTATCGACCATTATCGCAAAAAGCAGGTTCAGAATACTTATTTTGATCGGAGCGAAGAGCTACCAGAAACTCAATCCGATGAGGATTTGGAATTTAAAGCCCAGTTTAATATGGCAATGGATAAACTGCCCGAAGATTGCAGAACGGTTTTCACGCTTCATTATATAAAAAGGTACACATTTCTGGAAATAGCGGAAATGTGTTTCGTATCGAAAAAAACTGTGGAAAAACGAATTAAAAAAGCAATTGATATTTTGCGTAAACAGCTTGTATAACACAATATGTGTGGATTAATTTTTATTTTGTATAAAAAAATAAGAAACAATACGATTTGATTGCCAATATTATCAGGGAGGGTAAACGAATGGATTTCCCTGCAGATCCTGACCTGAACTATGAATGGAATACATTTGAATTTCCTGAAGATCCCCTACCAGATAGAAACACTAGCAATAATTGGAATTCTAAATTAGCAGGACGGTTGGTCGCCTTTCTTAGGCTGCCTCAAATAGCCTACGCCGCACTCGGCATTTTATTGATTGTTGCTTCAACCATATGGTATTATCAAAATATGCATGGCATTGAGACAATAATGACAGCAAATCGTCAACATAAAGAATTAGAATTACCTGATGGTTCAATGGTTTATTTGAATAGCGGAACAAAGCTAACGTTTCCCATAAAATTTACAGGTATAACTCGACAGGTCAGTCTAAGCGGTGAAGCGTTTTTTGATGTAATTAAATCAAAAGATAAATTTATAGTTCAGACATCAGAAGGTACTGTCACGGTACTCGGAACCAGGTTTAATATCCGATCACGTAATAAACAGACACGAGTAATTGTTGAAGAAGGCCGGGTTCGTCTCGCAGCTAATGATACCATAGATAATGTTATTCTATCAAAAAACTATATGAGTGAAATATACAATAATCAACCACCATCGAAACCACAATCCATTAATGCAATAGAATGGCTAGGTTGGCGTTCAGGAAAACTTGTTTTCAAGCGGGCAACTCTCTCTGAAGTATCCGGAGAAATAGGCCGCTATTATGATATTGATATATCCATCGAAGATCCAAATATAATGACTAAGACAATGACTGCTGTATTTGATAGACTTCCCTTAAATAAAGTCTTATATTCCTTATGTTCTACATTGGATATTCAGTATAGATATGAAAATGGTAAGTATATTCTTTATAAATAACCTGTACAGGAGTTTATTTTTGCTTAATGTGATTTATTGATTAAAAAAGTTTGGTAATAACCATTTTTATGTTAGATAAAAATTATTAATATCAAAATGAGATATGTATCCTCAGTAGTTTTATTTTTATTCTTTTTTTCATTATTCAACAGTTCTTGGGGAAATGAACTTAATATTCAACGAATTACTTTGCAAGTTAAGAATAAACCTTTACGTACTATTCTGCAGCAGTTATCAGAAGATCATCATCTGAATTTCATTTTTAATGATATACTTATAGACAGTATTAAAGTTACCTGTACTGTACAAGATGAAACGCTTAATTCAGCCTTAAAAAATATTTTGCAAATGAATCAATTAGATTATGAATTCATCAGTCAAAATACAATTATTATTAGGCAGAGTGATAAACATACTAAACCTATCCATATAATAAATGGTACTGTTTGCGATGCAGAAACCGGTTTACCTCTGGTATATGCCAATGCCTATATTCAAGGTAAGCGAATCGGTTCATCTACCGATTTAAATGGAAATTTTACCTTCACAATTCCACCGGACAGTACAATGCAGTTAATCATTAATTATATAGGTTATAAGACCGAAACTAAACAAATTAGTCCCAGATCTGATATGCTGAATATAAAACTGCATCCCAGGCCACTTGAAACAAATTCGATAGTTGTAACGGCATCACCAGTCATCGAAGAACTGGAACAAAAAAGCCGTATCCAATTAAATGAAGAATATTTCGTTGGAGTAGTACCGGAAATTTATTCCGAACTGAATTATGCCTCGTTTATGTTATATAATAATAACCAGGTTTTCTTTAAAGATAATAGTAATCAAAAGGATTTTTATATCCGAATCACAGGAAATAGATTATATCCAATGATGGGTACAGATCGCAACAATCATTTATCTTTTAGAAAGCACCAGGTAAAATTAAACGGATTTAGTCTGCAGATGCCATACCATACTACATTAGTACCGGCAACAAATCCGGGAATTGTTAATTATAATCTTGTCCAGGATAACAATTACAATAACGCTGTATTTGATGTTGAATTTGCAGATGCATACGAATCTGTTATGGAATTAAAATATCGAAAAGGTAATCAAAATAAACTAAGTGGTATGGCAATGATAGATCTAACTAACACGGATTTTACCATTGAGGGTCCAGTTATAGGTAATGCATCCTGGATAATAAATGGCAAAAAGAGCTATAAAAATGATTTACTTGACTCAATACAAAAAAATCAATGGATATCACAAGATTATTCCGATTTCCAGGCACAGTTAGATTTTCAAATTTTGAATCAGCATAATATCCGATTTAATTATCTCTATTCCAATGATCAATTATCCTTTGATCCCCGGATAACTTATATCCGCGATCGGATACTGCAGAATCCAGATTCGTATCAAAATGAACCAGAATTTGTCACAGCTGAAGAGCACATTAAAGAAACAAATTTCGATAATACTCGATTCTATTTAAAAAATTATTCAATGTCCAATTCTTACCTGATCTCTGACAAATGGAAGAATGAATTGTCAGTTTTACGTGAAGAGTTGAATTATCACGACAGAAGTATATGGTCCGTTGAACATGACATCCAAATCCCCGATATCTCGGATTCTACCTACAATTTTTTATGGAGTGAAGGTAAAAATAGTAATTTTAAAATTAATTCCTGGGATGGAGAATTCATTTTACACTACGATTCTTCACCTGCTTACTCGATGAAAACCGGCATCATTTTCGAACGATTAAAGTATTCGGTTTCTGTAGATAATAGCTTATTATTTCGTACAGATAGCAGTGTATACGAACCACCAAACTATAACACGATTTTTGATAATTTAAGTCTAGTCAACAAATACTCTTGGTTTTATCAGGAGCAACGATTACTATTCAATAAACTCAATATTTATTCCGGATTTCGTTACAATTATGCTACTGTGCAGCAAAAAGGACAAATTAACCCGCGTTTCATGGTAAAGTATAATTTGCAGAAGGATATAAAAATAAATATCGCTTATGGAAAATTTACTCCGTTGCCTGATTTTGGCGAAATGCAACAAATTATATTGAATCGTTTTAAGCCCGGTTACAAAAAGGGTGATGAGAAAATAGCCTGTCAAAATATTGATAAATATATGATAAGCTTTGAAAAAACATTCGCTTCTTATGCTTTGTTAAATATCAGCTATATTTACGAGGACATGAAAAATCTTATACCAATTCAAAGGTTAAGTGATGGTTCTTTGTATTATGATGTTACAAACAAAGCCAATGCACTAAAACATGGTCTGGAATTAAGTTCAGAACTGAACATTCACAAATTCTCTCTGACATTTCGATATAAGTATACAGATTCATACGAAAAAATTGACGAGGGAAAGAGATATCCTTATTATGGCGATCAAAAGCATTTGTTCTTTCTTTCGATAAATACCATATTACCTTATAATTTGCATTTTGGAATGCAGACAATTTATGGCAGTGGTTATGCGTATACACAATGTGTATTACCAGAATTTGACTGGGATCTTGGCTATGACCGGGATTCTACCCCAATATGGGAATTTGAAACTGACAATCCTAATTCCACTCGATATCCTGGGTATAGTAGATTGGATATTACATTCCGGAAAAAATTTGTCCTGAATTTTGGTAATATTATTGTTACTGCAAATCTATATAATTTACTGAATACCCGCCATACCTTTTCCTATATTTACACATATGACCAGGACGGAAAGCCAACTCGGAAATCAGAAAAATTGATTCCTTTTTTTCCCCAGGTTAGTTTAGCTTATGAATTTTAATTTACAGAAAATTATATCCTATTTTGGATTACAAAATTAATTACCGCAATTACTTGTAACGAAAATGCCATTCCCTTGTCTTAATATTTTCTAAGATAATCAGTAAAAATATTAAAATTGTGATTTAATATCCCTGCAAATGAAATCTATTTGAAAGAGAGGTAGGATAGATACTCCGATAACACGTATATAATAACAAACACTTTTCTTTTCAGGAAATATCATGCCCCAATTAAGAAAATTATATTTTTGTGCATTTATTATTCTGGTTTTACAATTTTCGATACATTTATATGCAGGCACCACTGGTAAAATAACAGGTTATATATTCGATGCAAACACTGGTGAACCGATCCCCGGAGTAAATATATTAGTTGATAATACCCAGCTTGGCGCAGTAACCAACCAAAATGGTCAATATGTAATATTATATGTTCCACCTGGTACTTATATACTAAAAATCATGATGATGGGTTATCAGACAGAATTCGTGCAGAATGTACATATTTCATCTGATTACACGACTACTATTAACGCAAAATTAAATACGGAGATTCTGGAGGGCGACGCCGTAGTTATAACTGCTGACCGGCCATTAATACAGACAGATCTTACTTCAACATCAGCTATGATTCCGGAATCTCGAATATCTGAATTACCGGCGGAAGAGATGGAGCAACTCCTTAAATTACAGGCCGGCGTCACTGTGGATACTAAAGGAGATATCCACATCCGTGGAGGAAGGTCAACCGAGATCGCCTATTTAATCGATGGTATGCCTGTAACCGATGGATTTGACCGCACTCAGGCCATTGAAGTTGATAATAGCAGTATTCAGGAATTGCAGGTTATTTCAGGAACTTTTAATGCTGAGTATGGGCAGGCCCAATCCGGGATTGTAAATATCGTTACTAAAACAGGTAAACATAAAATTTCCGGTTCGATATCAGCGTACGCCGGCGATTACTTGAGCAATCATAACGATCTATTTTATAATATTGATAATATTAATATACTGGCTGAAAAAAATATTATCGGACAACTATCCGGCCCGATTCCCAAACTGGACGGTACATTTTTCCTGACTTCACGAATTACCACGAGCGATGGATGGCTATATGGAAAGCGCGAATTCGCAATGCCGGTGCTGGATGATGAAACACAGGGATATACAACAGGTAATTCCAATTCACACCCTGGTTATAAGTATTATATTCCTATGAACGATGCCAACTACCAAAATTTTCATGGCAATCTATCGATCAAACGATAAAAACACTACACGACACGATAATTACACAAACAAACCAATTGAAGCGGCATTTTTCCTTCAGGATAAAATAGAGTTTAATGAAATTGTAATTAATGCCGGTTTACGATATGACTATTTTGATTCACGCGGATATCTGCCTTCTGTACTGGATCAGAAAACCGGAAACAAACTTTCTTCTCCGTTGAAAAAGGCAACTATCAAACAATACCTTAGCCCTCGGTTTGGACTGGCTTTCCCGATATCTCAAACAGGCGTAATTCACTTTTCATACGGCCATTTCACACAGATCCCTGATTTTCGTTCACTATATTGGAATACAGAATATGAGATACGTCTCGGAGCGCTATCCACTGAGGTAGGTAATCCTGATCTTGAACCGGAACGCACCATCAGCTGGGAACTTGGTATACAACAGCAAATTACCCGGGATATGGCCATTTATGCAACAATATATTATAAGGATATCAAAAATTTATTAGGTGAAGAAGTAATTCGGCTGAAAGGCGGCCAGGCTTATGCCCGGTACATCAATCGTGATTACGGTAATGTCCGTGGCATTATGATTGCACTTGAAAAACGACCGGTACGTTTTTTAGGGGTGAATGTAGATTATACATATCAGAAAGCAATGGGTAATGCGTCCGATCCGTTCGCGGTGTTCACCGACAACCAGGGTAGTCCGCCACGGGAAAGTGAAAAACAGGTTGTACCTCTCAATTGGGATCAACGGCACACAATTAATGCAACTACAATTTTTTCAAAACAGAATCATTGGGGTATAAGTTTTATTATGCAGATTGGTTCCGGTCTGCCATACACACCTACTGATCCGGACCGATCACTACGAATCGCATTTGAAAACAGTGAACGCAAACCTGTAACTTTTAATATGGATGTTATGACCCATTATGATTTTTATTTCGGGAAAATCAGATCATCTATTTTCTTAAAAATCTATAATATTTTCGATATCAAAAATGAAATTGATGTATTTACGGATACAGGAAGGGCAAGTTTTACACATGCTTTAAACTACCAACTTGGTGATCGGCGACCAGATTTTTATAGCGCCCCAAGACTGGTTTTAGCTGGTATAAAATTTGATTTTAATCCTTCATCCGGTTTAGTATCGGAAAACGCTAACTAAAGAACAAGAATGTTTTAAGAGTTATCTTATGAAAAAGAAGACTTTAATCATCGTATGGCTCTACTGTATCTGCCAATCTTTAATTGCTCAGCAAACACCATTCACTTCTTCGGTATCCAATGTCGGTACAACTGCCGCCGCATTCCTGAACATAGGCGTAGGCTCAAGGGCCAATGCCATGGGTGGAGCATTCACTGCTGTGGCAAATGATGCAACAGCTTTATATTGGAATCCTGCCGGATTAAGTCAATGTGAACATCCTGAACTAACATTTAATCACACCGATTGGTTTTTGGACATATATCATGAATTTATGGGGGCTCAATTTACCGACCAGTTTTCCATGGGTATTACAGGCAAATATATCCGACAGGCTATTTATAATTCTTCCGGCAGTGCCTGGGCAGTTGACTTTGGCGCATTATATCATCCATCATATATCAAATGGTTAAGTGTGGGCATGCAGATTGCCAATTTTGGATCTTCACTACAATTTACCGGGCGGGATACTGAAATCAAAGTAGATAACGATCCCAAATACAATTCCAATGACAGACTGCCCGCCACGCTGAGTACAGACGCATATCCACTGCCACTGGTCTTTCGGTTCGGGCTTGCTTTAACACCAATAAATTCTCGCGATAACCGATTTGTGACGGCTATTGATCTGATTCATCCGTCAAATAATACCGAAAGCATCAATCTCGGCATGGAATATGTTTATCATGATATCATTTCGGTTAGGTCCGGGTATCATGCTTTATTGGAAAGGGATTTTGAAACCACCGGCGGATTAACGCTTGGATTTGGACTTCAGATTTATATAAAAAATATTGTAGTTGTATTGGATTATGCTTATCGTGATTTTGGTATTCTTCCCGGGGTAGACCGGTATTCCTGCAGTTTACGATTTTAAAAAAGGAAGTATAGAATTGTTTTATATAAAACAGTATAAAATATAACAAGAAAGGATTTATCATGATTCCAAGGGTAATTTTTTCTTATATTTTAGTATTGATATCAACTTCAAATTCTTATTCCCAGGGTAACTGGGAGCTGCTTATGCCTACCCCCACATCCAACCAAATGACCGGTCTGTATTTTAATGACGACAGCATCGGTTGGTCGGTAGGTCAGTATGGCACCATCTTAAAAACAACTGATGGCGGTAAAAGCTGGACTATCCGGGAAATTCCCTGGTTGTATGATTTATCCGATGTACACTTTCCCTCTGCGCTTACCGGGTATGCAATAGGAACAGATGGATTTATTATAAAATCCACGGATGGTGGAGAAAGCTGGGAAAAACAGGATAACTCATATTCCAATAATCTCAACCGCATTTTATTCAAAGATGAATTGACCGGCTGGGCCATTGGAGAAAAAGGTATGATTCTGCACACGGTTGACGGGGGGGACCATTGGCTTCTTCAAACCAGTAACAGCCTGGAAAATCTCTTTGGGATTGATTTTATCGGAACGGATAGTCTTTGTGTGGTTGGCGACAACAAGACTATTCTATTGGCGGATGTAACAGATGATAGCTGGTTAAATGTTGAATTATCCACTGACTGCTCGCTTGAAGATGTTTTCTTTGCAGATAGTATGCATGGCTGGGTGTGTGGGTGCGATAACAATAATAAGGGAATTATTCTTAAGTCAGTGGATGGAGGTCACCAATGGCAGAAAATAAGCCCGGAAGGTCTTGAATATCACACTTGGAGTGGTACAATCAGTAAAGCTTGGCCTGGTCCGCTTCAACAAATCTATTTTGATGAAAACCTGGCAACAGGATTCATTTTATCAAAAGAAGACAAAAATGGGGAAGATGGGAATCAATTGTATAAAACTACTACTTCAGGATTAAATTGGCTGGGACATGCCGAAGGGTCTGGAGAATTCCCCGGTGACGGCCGGTTTTGCGTTCTACCCGGGAAGCGTATTGTAACGACCTGTTCCGCAGGAGGTTTCCGCTACAGTGATGATTACGGTGATTCCACAAAAGTTCCCGATCACGATCAGCATTGGTGGCAGAATTTAATCGTCGGAGATAATGGAAAATTGTTGGCAATTCAACGTATTCATAAGAATGGTTATTCTTACAATTTTTACCGTTCGGATAATTTTGGGAACACTTTTCAAGCCTTATTACC
>JARRPN010000159.1:0-5167 GCA_037382875.1 Calditrichaceae bacterium
CAAATGTTATTTGTTTATCATTAAGATTATCATATTTATTTTCCATCAACAATTTTGATAAGATCTGAATACTATTCAGCGGTGTTCTTAATTCATGCGACATATTTGCTAAAAATTCATCTGGTGCCGATTTACTGGGATTAATCAATGAAATTCTTGATCTTTCTAAAATTGAAGCCGGTAAGATGAATTTGAATTTAGAAGAGGTAACACTGGAATATTTCCCAACTTATTTACAGCAGAATTTTGAGCATCTTACTGGAGAAAAAGGATTATATCTTAAAGTAGAATTAGAAGATAATTTACCACCAAAAATCATATCAGATAGACAACGTTTAGAACAAATTGTGAAGAATTTACTTTCAAATGCAATCAAATTTACTGAAAAAGGTGGAATCACTGTAAAAATTGGCAGACCAACCAAAGATATGGATTTAAAAAATTCCGGGTTATCTCAAGAGTCTTCAATCTATCTCCAAGTTACTGATACAGGAATAGGTATACCTGAAGAAAAGAAAAAGCTAATCTTTCAGGCATTTCAGCAAGCTGATGGTACAACAAGCCGTAAATTTGGCGGGACAGGACTCGGGTTGTCAATATCCATGCAGTTATCAAAACTAATGGGTGGAGAGATCCAGGTAACAAGTGAAGTCGGCGAGGGAAGTCAGTTCACACTCTTATTACCAGAAACACTTGGTACTGTTGAAAATATAGCTGAGGACACAGAACAGGAAAAAACAGAAACAAAACCCCTTACTCAGCATGTTGAGGCAGAACAAAAGAATGAAAAAGATGATAAAAAATCGAAGAAATCAGTGAACGATATTAAAGATGACAGACATGAAATTCAAAAAGGAGACCGAACCATCCTCATTATTGAGGATGATGCTAATTTTGCGAAGATCTTATTTGATTTTACGCGGGATAAGGGATATAAATGTCTGATTGCTGATGATGGCGAAGCAGGACTACAACTGGCAAATCAGTTTATACCCAGCGCTATTTTATTAGATGTGGGGCTTCCCCGTATCGATGGCTGGACGGTTATGGAACGATTAAAAGATAATACAGATACACGGCATATTCCGGTTTACTTCATTTCAGGTCTTGATAAACGAATGGCAGCGATGAACATGGGAGCAATCGGTTTTCTGCAAAAACCGGTAACTCAGGAAGGGCTGGATAGTGCGCTTTCTAAAATCGATCAAACAATCTCTAAAGATATTAAAAAACTCCTCATCGTAGAGGATGATAAGGTCATGCGGGACAGTATAATAGAGCTCATTGGTGATGCAGATGTATCAATAACAGCAACGGATAAAGGAAAAGATGCCTTTAATCGTCTTCGCAAAGAAGAGTATGATTGTATGGTTCTTGATCTTGGGCTAAGTGATATTTCGGGATTTGAATTAATAGAAAAGGTGAAAAGCGATAAGAAGATACCTGAAATACCAATCATTATCTATACGGGTAAAGAGCTCAATAAAAAGGAAGAAACTAAACTGAGGAAACACTCTGAAAGCATTATAGTTAAGGGTGTTAAATCTCCTGAACGGTTGCTGGATGAAGTAAGTCTGTTCCTGCACCGCGCAGAAAAGAATATGCCTAAAGAAAAACAGGACACGATAAGAAAGCTACATGATACCGGTGAAACTGTATTTAAAGACAAACAGATTCTCCTGGTTGATGATGATATCCGCAATATATTTGCTTTATCTAGTGTCTTGGAAGAAAAAGAAGTGGAAGTAATAACTGCAGAAAATGGTCAGGAAGCGATCGATTCTCTTAAGAAAAATGATAAAATCGATTTGGTTTTAATGGATATAATGATGCCTGAAATGGACGGATTTGAAGCAATTACCAAGATACGTGCAAATAAAGCGTTTGCAAAATTGCCTATTATAGCTTTAACAGCAAAAGCCATGAAGGGCGACCGGCAAAAATGTATAGATGCAGGAGCTAATGATTATTTGGCCAAACCAGTAGATATTGAAAAACTACTATCTTTATTGCAAGTATGGTTATATAAGTAAGTGTTTGGGTATATGGACAGAGCTTTTATGTTTAGAAGTAACAACTAATATGGATAAAATAAAATTGAATGAATTTTTAGAAGCGATATACCAAAAATATGGATATGATTTCAGAAATTATTCCCAGGCATCCTTGAAACGCAGAATTATTATGCGACAAACAATGTCACGACTTCTTAATTTAGCTGAAATGCAACAAAAGATCCTAAATGATAGAAATTTTTTCAATGCGCTACTAGCCGATCTATCTATTAATGTAACAGAAATGTTTCGTGATCCACATTTTTATAGAACATTACGCGAAACGGTGATACCCATTTTGAAGACCTATCCTTTTATAAAAATCTGGCATGCGGGTTGTTCAACGGGCGAAGAAGTCTATTCCATGGCTATTTTGCTAAAGGAAGAAGGATTACTAAGTCGTTCACTTATTTACGCAACGGACTTTAATGAAGTTGTTCTGAACAAAGCGAGAGAGGGTGTGTACCCAATCGATCGATTAAAGGAGTACACAATAAATTATCAGAAAGCTGGTGGGGTTGAGTCATTTTCTGATTATTATACTGCAAAATATGATGCGGCTATCATGAATCATGCATTAAAAAAGCAAATTGTTTTTGCTCAGCACAACCTTGCCTCTGATAATGTATTTGGAGAAATGCATATGGTAATGTGCAGGAATGTATTGATTTATTTTAATAAAAATCTTCAGAACAGATCAATAGGATTATTTCATGACAGTCTTGTGCGTAAGGGGCTTCTCTGTTTAGGAATTAAGGAGAGCTTACGATTTACAAACTATAACGATCGTTTTTTTGAATTGGCAAGAGAAGAAAAAATATATAAAAAATTAGATTAACATGAATATAAAAAAACAGTATGAGGCAATAGTTATCGGAGTCTCAACAGGTGGAATGGATGCTCTTAGGGAAATAATTATGAATTTGAATGAAAAATTTACTACGCCCATATTAGTTGTTCAGCATTTATATACACAAAGTGAGAGCTTCCTGGCAACCTACCTGAATAAACTTACTCATATGACAGTTAAAGAAGCAGATGAAAAAGAACCGATAGAATTAAATACAGTCTATCTTGCACCACCAAATTATCATTTAATTGTGGAAGAGGATAAAACAATTTCATTATCGACAGATGAGCGTGTAAACTATTGCAGACCTTCCATTGATGTACTTTTTGAAACTGCAACTGACGCTTACGGTGAAAATCTTATTGGTATTATTCTTACAGGTGCAAATAGTGATGGTGCTATGGGCATGTTAAAGATCAAAGAAAACGGAGGATTACTAATTGTCCAAGATCCTGCAACAGCCGAGATAAGCACGATGCCTTTGTCAGTTATCAGGCAAACAGATGTTGATCTGGTATTATCTTTAAAAGAAATAGCTGAATTTTTAAACCGTTTATGTAGAAAAAATTAAATGATAGAAAAAGAAGTCCTATATATCAGAGAATAAAGATATGGAATTGTACAAACAAAAAGTTTTACTTGTAGATGATATCCAAGAAAATATATTGTCATTAGAAAGTATATTGGAAAATGAAAATCTAATTTTTTTAAAAGCAGGATCAGGTGAAGAAGCATTAAAAATATTATTAAAAGAGGATATATCACTCATACTGCTTGATGTTCAAATGCCAGGTATGGATGGTTTTGAAACAGCCAGCTTAATAAGGGGAAAGCCAAAAACCCGTCATATTCCGATTATTTTTGTAACAGCCATAAGTAAAGAACAAAAACATATATTTAAGGGTTATGAATCTGGCGCGGTTGATTATTTATTTAAACCCGTTGAACCTAAGGTTGTCCGCAGTAAGGCCGAAATATTACTGGAGCTAGATAATCAAAGAAGAACTGTTGAATCCCAAAACAGTCAGTTAGTAATAGCAAAAAAAGATACAGATAATATATTAACCAATGTAGAGGAAGGATTGTTTTTACTTGATTCAAATTTCAAAATTAGACCACAATATTCGAAAGCCCTCGAAGGAATGTTGGGAAAAAGTAAAATTGCTAACCAGGATATCAGGTTAATATTTAAAAAAAGTCTTCCTGACGATATGTATGAGACATCTAAAGATTACTTGAATTTGATGTTTAAAGAGGATATAGCAGAGGTCGAATTCTCAGAATTAAATCCGTTAATTGAATGTCCGTTTTATATTGGAAAATCAGCTGATAAAGTTACAAAATATCTTACATTCAATTTCAGAAGAATCTATAGCGATGACAATATTGAGGAATTGATAGTGACTGTAACAGATGATACAGAACATATTATATTGGAACAGGAACTTGAAAAAAGCAAGAACGATTCACTTAGACAAGTTGATTTACTTCATATCCTGAAGGTTGAACCCCAATTATTAAAAGAGTTTATAAATCAAACTGAAAAAGAGATGCAGTTTATCGTTTCGGAAATAGATAAACTTGAAAAGACTAAATCCCGTTGTGATGATATTACTGAAATATATAGTGCTATACATTCCTTGAAAGGGAATTCCAGTTTATTGGATTTTCAATATATTACTGAAAAATCACATCGAATGGAAGAAATAATAAAAAACCTAACGCCTAATTCAAATGATTTAAATGAAAAAGTACTGCAGTTGAAGCGATTGTTGACTGAATTAAATCAAACTTTTAACGAAATCAAAGATCTGATTGACCGCATTAAAATATTTCATCAGCATTATGAGAATGGCCCTGTGGCAGCAGGAAATTTAATTGTTGTTGCTTTATCTAATTTGGTTAAAAAACTAGAAGTGGAGCTGGATAAAAAAGTGGAAATTAACCATTCTGCTTTTGATGAGTCATTTATTTCAAATAAAGATTTTTTACTGATCAAGGATGTTTTGATACAATTAACCCGTAATTCAATTTACCATAGTTTTGAGAAGAATAATAAGAAGAATAAAGATAAACCTGAAATTAAACTTATTTCCGAGAAAAATGTTGAATACAGAATAATGACTTTCGAGGACAACGGTATTGGTATTCAGTATGATAAGTTGAAGGAAAAAGCACTTGCCACTAAAAAGTGGACTAAAAAAGAAATTGAAAACTGGACCGATGATAAGATTATTGAATTAATTTTTCAACCTGGAATTTC
>JARRPN010000160.1:0-5152 GCA_037382875.1 Calditrichaceae bacterium
GAAGGCGATATAATAGCTAAAGAGGCTTTTGAATACACTGGACGTATACTTGGTATCGGTCTCGCAAACGCAGTTGCATTTAGCCGGCCGGAGGCCATTATACTTTTCGGAGGTTTAACAGAAGCGGGTTCTTTATTATTCAAACCTACAAAAAAATGGTTTGAAACATATTTATTTAATATTTATAAAGGCAAAGTTAAAATATTAAAATCGGGTCTTAAAGAATCGAACTCAGCGATTCTAGGAGCAGGTGCCTTGGCCTGGAATGAATTATACAAAAGTGATAAAGAGTATTAAGCATAAACCTGATCAGAAAATTAAAAATTATTATATTTCATACTTAACTAATTAATTTCAATAATCCATCATTCTCAATTGCAGTATTTATAGGAAATGATTCCATTATGAAAATATGGGTAGATGCGGATGCCTGTCCAAAACCAATAAAAAGTATTCTTTTTCGTGTTGCTGATCGTCTTAGGATTTCAGTGTTATTCATTTCCAATCAACGAATAAAAGTACCGAAATCAAATTACATTGATACTGTCCAAGTGGCTGGTGGTTTTGATATTGCCGATGAATATATCATAGAACGGATTGAACCTCTTGATCTGGTCATAACAGCTGATATTCCTCTGGCATCAGCTATCGTGGGAAAAAATGGATTTGCAATTAATCCACGTGGGACACTTTACAATAAAGATAATATCTCAGAAATACTGGCTATGCGTAATCTTAAAGATGAATTGAGGTCAACGGGTTTGGATATTGGTGGACCTTCTCAATTTAAATCGGGCGATACTGAGGCATTTGCAAATCAATTGGATAAATTTTTTAATAGGATAAAAAATGATAGAGGATAATACATTCCATTATCTATCGGGAAAAGATAAGATAATAATATACTGGCAGAATAAACCAGTAAAAACGATAAAAGGGAATAATGCTAATAAATTTCTAATGAATATTGCTGATATGAGTGAAAAACAAGCTCAAATTTATATGGCCAAATTAACAGGAAATTTTAAAAGGGGTAATGAGAAAAAGGATTAATTACGATTCCAGGCTTTTTGGATATCAATAAGTGGAATAAATAAATGCCATTGGCTCCCGAATGGATACTCGCAATAAACCAGTTTATAGCCAATTGTAATTCTCGTTTCATCACTTTTTTGCCAGATTAATAAACCTTTATGTTCAAAGGCTTCATTATGATCGATATTAGGAATATAAAAATAATCCATATCCAGTGAATAATACCATCGTTTGTACAGATGACCATCCAAATCCAATCCGCCGCGTACTTGATAACCGTGATAAAAAACAGCTAAGCGATCATAAACTAAAGGTAGGTCTATGGTTGTACGTTCATCCAGATCACCCAATTTTAAACCAAAAGCTAAGCCAATCTTTGCAGTCAATAGAGTATTCTCATGGATGTATTTTGAAAATAGAGCTTCACCATTAAAACCAAACATTTGGGGGATATCAAACTCAGGTGAAATAATACCTCCCGTGCCTTCCCTAGCAATCGTCCGTAACAATATGGTTGGGTAATAAACACTATATCGTGATGCAATAGCTATATCATTATAAAAACCATGAAACCATTTTATGTTTAAATTAGGGATGATAAAGAAGTAAACCGGATGTGTTGACCATTCAATGCGTTCCGATTGTCCATAACGCAAAGGTTGGAATAATCCTAATTCGATCCGTTTTTTAGGTAAAATATATGCACTACCGTCTGACCATAGTTTGTTATTTGTCTCCTGCCCTGGTAATACTGATAATGAGAATAACACTATCAGCAATCCTATAGGAGTTGTATTTTTTATATAATGGTTAAATTTTTTATTCATCATGGTAATTCCCATTCCGCACAAATAGGTGCATGATCGGATAATTCAGATGTATTTTGATAAGTAGAATCAGAATCAGTTATCCACTGATCATTTGTAAAGAGATAATCGAGCTTTCGATCCCAAAATTTATCCGGCTTTGTTGAATGTGTAAAATAATGATTTTCATCGACTATATAGTCCTGAAGCGACATAGCCGATTGATAATGATCGTACATTGGTTGTAACCAATTGATTTCTGGTAAATAATTGCTACCTTCTTTATGTTGTGGATTATCTCCCGGCTGATGATATGACTCATCATCACACATATCTTCCAGGCAATAATCTGTTTTAGTTGCATTTGGTGGCAGCAAATTAAAATCACCACCAAGCACAAATATATTACCCTTTGAATCAATATCCTCTAATGTTTTTACAACTACATGAACTTGTTTCTTCTTCGTATCATCAGTTGAGAAAGCTGACAGATGAGTTACGACAGCATAAAAATTGTCTATACCCGGCACATTAATTCTCGTTTGAAGTATATTTAAACGTAAATAAAAATACTCGGTTAGGGCATCTTGATCACCACGAAGAGGCAGTAAAATGCTTTTGGCTTCGCTGATTTTCCATCTTGAAAGTACAGCATTTCCTGTATTCATTCTACCAAGTCCATCACTGGGAATAAACTGAGATTTCCAGTTTGATGCAAAGGCACCATAATTGAAATGAGTATGATTTAATAGCCATTGCATTTGATCGATATAGGCTGTGCGTTTTGACTCAATATCAATTTCATTTATAAATAATATATCGGATTGAGTGGTATTGACAAAATCGGCAATGGCTTGAAGGTTATGTTTAACCTCATCTTCACTCAGAATTACACGATCCCCGCAAGAGTCACCAAACCATGGTATACGTCCAGCACCGAAACGGATATTCCAAGTCATAATTTTAATTCTATTTACATGATCGGGAGGATGTTGATAAGAACTGGCTTCATATTTTTCAGCATTTACCTCATCATCAAAAGTCGTGACAAGTGGTTCGCAAGATATGCAGATCACAAAAATTAGAAATGTAGTAATAAAATATATAACAAATTTATACTTTGAGTACATTACGTACTCTCCATTAAAACAATATATCGACTATTAAATTGAACGATATAATAAAATATAGAGTATATTTCCATTATGTCCTTGTCAATAGATTTTTATTGACGACTAATATTTGATTTACTTGTTCAATATTATGACTCTTTCAGAAATATTGATAAAGTGATTTTCTTTATTAATATAAGGGATATCTTATCATTATGGTAATTCCCATTCTGCGCTCACCTGTGCATGATCGGATAGAACAAATGTACCATCTTGATAAGTAGAATCCGAATTACTAATCCATTGATAATTTGTAAAAAGATAATCGATTTTGCGATCCCAGAATCGATCTGATTTTGGAGAATGTGTAAAATAATTTGTTTCATTATTAATATAGTTTTCCAGAGTAACAGCGGATTGATAAGAATTGTACATTGGTTGAAGCCAAGTTATCTCAGGAGTAAAATAACTACCTTCTTTATGCTGTGGATCATCTCCCGGTTGATGATATGATTCATCATCACACATATCTTCCAGACAATAGTCTGTTTTGGTCGCATTGGGTGGTAGTAAATTAAAATCACCGCCGATTATAAAATAACTATTATCCGAATCCATCTTTTCAAGAGTTTGAACAACTACATCGATTTGCTCTTGCTTAGTATCATCCGTAGAAAAAGCCGATAAATGAGTTACTAGAGCATAAAAATTATCCATTCCGGGTAACTTAATATTGCATTTCAGAATGTTGCGACGTAAATAAAAATACTCGGTAAGTGCATCCTGATCTCCACGAAGAGGCAATTTGATTCGAACTGCATCGTTGATCTTCCACCGGGATAAGATAGCATTACCCATATTCATTCTTCCAAGCCCATCACTGGGAATAAATTGTGATTTCCAGTTGGATGCAAATGTACCATAGTTAAAATAGGTGTGGTTCAAGAGCCATTGTACCTCATCTATATAAGCTGTGCGTTTCGATTCAATATCAATTTCATTAATTAATAAAATATCCGGCTGCACGGTATCTATAAAATCTGCGATACCTTGCAGATTATGTTTTACCTCTTTTTCACTGAGTATTACACGATCACCGCATGAATCACCGAACCAGGGAATGCGTCCTGCTCCAAAGCGGATATTCCAGGTCATTACTTTGATTCTGTTTACCTGATCGGGAGAAGATTGCTTAGAGCTGGATTTATACATCACAGCCTCTTCTTTATCATCAAAAGTGGTAACAAGGGATTCACAGGAAATAAATAATGAAATGGAAAATAATAATAGAATTAAAAGTACAATAATTCTGTATTTTGGCAACATAATTTGAAGCCTACCAATTATTTATTTTTGAGCAATTGGTCAAATCTCTCGTTATGAATCTATATCACAGAATCTAATTTGTCAAAAGATATTAATAACTACTTTTATTTTATTAAAATTATCTTTTTAATGTCTATGTTGTCCTCGGCCTGTAGACGAATAAAATAGGTTCCGCTGGCATAATCATCTGCAATCCAGCGAATTGAGTAATTACCTTTGCTATAGGTGGAATTAGTTAGTTCAGATACCTTACTTCCAGAGATATCATATACACCGATATTTACCATTCCATTTTGGGCAATATAATATTCAAATTTGATCTGTGAGTTGAATGGGTTAGGACCGAACACCTTTAAACTAGATGGTTGATAGTTTTTATTTAAATTTTTATCAGCAATATCAGAAGGTGTATCTATCCAGGTCTCCTGCACCATGGCTACGGGTGCTGACATTCCATGTTCTTCCCATAGAGACTTCATTAAGGCGCCTTGACCATCACCCGATGTGTTTTCCGAATCTAAAAAATCAATATATTCTTTACTTGTTGTTTGATAATAAAGGGTTGCTACAACGGAGTTTCTGTTTGCTGGTAGAGTATATCGGGTTGTATCCGTGTATTGTCCATCTTTATAAGTATAGCCTACCGGCGGTGATTGAATGGCTTCGAAAGCAGCATTGGTAAATCCACGAGGTGGAATGCGATTATCGCTATAAATAGTATCATTTAAAACAAAGTGGAATGATGGACCTGCTTCTTGGCCAAGAGCAGCAGCTATGGTTTCTGATAATCCAGGTTTGATTTCGTATACTTTCGTATCATCATGTGACAACACGGCCGTTGCTGGATCATAGTAGCCGAATTCCTCAATAAGC
>JARRPN010000161.1:0-5136 GCA_037382875.1 Calditrichaceae bacterium
CTGAGACACTATGCTTAAATATATCCTGGTTCGATGCTGTGGAAGGAAAAAAAGCTCCATTACACGATACATGGTTCTGGGGTTTATCTTTAGCATATTAAAATATACTTAAAGATAAGTTCTATTTCACTATTTGATACTTAAAAATAATTTCGGAGAAATTCTTTAATGAAAATTATTTACAGATTATTGATTCTGGTTTCTTTAATCTCGCTGACAATTGCCAATTTATTTGCCCAGGGTGAAGCAGCAGTCCCTTTTCTTTTAATCGATCCATCGGCTAAGGGAAATGCGATGGCCGGTGCAATGGGATCCGTAACAAACGATGCCAGTGCCAATTTTTATAATCCGGCCTGTTTGGTACGCACAAAGTATATTAGTGCGGAATCAAACCATATCAGATGGGTCCCGCAATTTAATTTTGATAATCTTCATTATGACCAGACATCTGTTGCATTTAGAATTCCAAAAGCTGGTCATTTTGGAATAAGTTTCTGTCGATTGGATTTAGGTGAAAATGTCCGGACGGATGAAACCGGACAGGAATTAGGTACTTTTGACTCCTATGAATGGGCATTTTCAATAGGCTATGCTTATCGCTTTTCCAAATACGCAGCCATTGGTATTAATTTTAAACTGATACAGAGCAATTTACGTGATTTCAACGTTAGCGTGGGTAGTGAAGAAGGGGATGGAAAAGCTACAGGCTATGCGTTTGATATCGGGCTTCTTTTTGAGAACATATTTACTGAATCATGTTATTACAATCGGACATTAGATAAAATGTATTCCAAATGGTTTATTCACAGACCTCCTCCTGGTTTAAATCTTGGATTTAGTATTTCTAATATGGGACCAAAAATATCATATATTGATGCAGATCAGGCTGATCCTCTTCCACAGAACTTAAGATTGGCAGCATCATGGAATTATTATGACACAGAAACCCTTTGTTTGATTACCTCTGTTGATGTACAAAAACTTCTTATAAAAAAACATCCGGATGGTAAATCAGATTCATTTATTGAAGCCTGGTTTACCTCATGGGATGAAGATGGGGTGAATGATATGACACTATCGATTGGCCAGCAGATTTCCATTATGTCCATGGTCACTTTACGATTGGGATTTTTTTATGAAGATCCAAACCATGGCGATAGAAAATATTACACATATGGTTTCTCATTTGGTCCGGAAACGCTAAGTTTAAATATTTCCTGGTTTGATGAAGTTGAAAATGAAAGTTATAGAGACCACAACACCTGGTTTTGGGGGCTTTCTCTAGCCTATTAAATACTAAAGAAAATTTGTAATCGTAAGCCTAAATGATTAAATTTGGCGACTTTGAAAATGAGATTATTGATCTTTAAAATATCTTAGCTGGAGGATTAGGCTAATTGGTAAGTCAGCGGTCTTGAAAACCGCCGCCCTTTGGGCTTGGGGGTTCGAGTCCCTCATCCTCCGCACGTTATTTGGAGAGGTGGCCGAGTTGGCTGAAGGCGCTCGCCTGCTAAGTGAGTATAGGGGTAATCCCTCTATCGTGGGTTCGAATCCCACCCTCTCCGCACTTAGAAGCTCTCAGCGAATGTTGTCTATGAGCATAGAGCTTCTTAGATCCCGGTGAGCAAAGCGAATCGGGATAATTTTTAAAAGGCTGTTTGTTTAAGAACAGCCTTTTTTAATTTGGTTAAAAAAATAAAATTGATATTCTCAATTTCGCGTTATATTTTTCAACCCGTCTTTTTGATACTAATAATTGTATTTTGCAGATTGTTCTTTATTTTCATATAGATTAGAAATTTCTGCATAAGTTTTAATCGGAATATCCGATGTAGTTTAAAAGTTCGTTATATTAAAATTATATATGAGTTGATTTTTTATGTCTAAAAATTTAGTGATTGTTGAATCGCCTGCTAAAGCTAAAACACTGCAGAAATATCTTGGTAATGATTTCGAAATAATGGCTTCATACGGTCATGTACGTGACCTGATCCCTAAAAAAGGCGCTGTTAATACAGACGATTTCACCATGAACTATGAGCTGATTCCGCGTAATAAAAAATATGTGGATGCCATTATTAAGGCCGCAAAAAATAATGATCAGCTCTATCTGGCTACGGACCCGGATCGTGAAGGTGAAGCCATTTCATGGCATATTTGTGAACTGCTTAGAGGAAAAAAATCACTCAACGATAAACCGATTCATCGTGTTGAATTTCATGAGATAACCAAAGGTGCAGTTAAAGAAGCTATCGAGCATCCAAGACAATTATCAAGTGATTTGGTTAATGCTCAACAGGCACGTCGCGCTTTGGATTACCTGGTAGGATTTAATCTTTCACCCCTGTTATGGAAAAAAATCAAACGTGGTCTTTCGGCCGGACGTGTTCAGAGTCCTGCCCTGCGTATGATTTGTGAAAGGGAAAAGGAAATCACCGCCTTTGAGGCGAAAGAATACTGGACTATAGAAGCGGATCTTAAAAAGGAAAAACAGCCTTTTGATGCTAAATTATTTGAATGGCAGGGTAAAAAGCTCAGACAGTTTGATATTAATAACGAAGAGGATGCTAAAGCTGCCAGAGAAAAATTAATGCAACTGGCTAACGGGATATTAAAAGTTGCTAAAATTGAAAAGAAAAAACAAAAACGCTACCCGTCTCCCCCGTTTACTACGTCGTTATTACAACAGGAAGCTGCTCGTAAACTTGGATTCCGTCCGATTCGCACAATGCGTATAGCTCAGCAACTATATGAAGGAGTTGAGATAGGCTCGGAGCTGGTCGGCTTGATTACCTATATGCGTACAGATTCATTTACTCTGGCTAATGAAGCTCTTTCGGAAATCCGTAATCAGGTTAAGAACTTATTTGGGCAGGATCAGCTTCCGGAAAAACCAATTTTTTATAAGACCAAGTCAAAGAATGCCCAGGAGGCTCATGAAGCCATTAGGCCAACATCGGTCCTACGCCAACCATTTGAGATTGAGAAATATCTGAATGAAGATCAATTCAAAATATATTCACTCATTTGGAAACGTACCATGGCCTGCCAAATGGTGCCTGCCATTGTTGATTTAGTATCAGCTGATTTAAGTTGTGGTTCTGATAATATCTTCCGTGCTACCGGATCGCATTTGGCGGAACCTGGATTTTATCGTGTATATCATGAAATTGATGAAGATGCTAAAATCGAAATCGAAGAGAAAATGTTGCCGCCTTTGAAAGAGGGTGAAAATATCGATCTGTTAGAAATCAGACCTGAACAGCATTTTACCAAACCGCCGCCCCGCTACACGGAAGCCAGCCTTGTTAAATCTCTGGAAGCATACGGAATTGGTCGGCCGTCAACCTACGCTCAAATCATAAATACATTGCTGGAACGTGAATATGTTGAACTGGAAAAACGCCGTTTTAAGGCGACCGATATCGGTAAAATTGTAAATGATTTTTTGACCAAGCATTTTGAGCACTATGTGGATTATGAATTTACCGCCCGGCTTGAAGATGATCTCGATGCTGTTTCCAGAGGAGAACGTGAATGGAAACCGCTGATGCGTGAATTCTGGGAAGATTTTCATCAACAGGTCGAAGAAAAAAGTAATGTCCCGCGAGATGAAGTGATTCAAGCGCGTGAACTGGGCATCGATCCGGCAAGCGGCAGACCTGTGTCTGTTCGTTATGGGCGTTTTGGACCACTGGTACAAATTGGCACCCGTGATGATGAGGAAAAACCGATTTTTGCCAGTCTACTGCCCGGACAGAGTCTTGATTCCATTACCTTTGAAGAGGCGATGGAATTATTTAAACTGCCGCGTACTTTGGGAGAAACCGAAGCCGGTGAAAAGGTTCTGACCAATATTGGACGGTACGGACCCTATGTGCAGTATGGTAGAAAATTCGTTTCAATAAAAGAAGACGATCCTCATACTATAACACTGGAGAGAGCCCTCGAGGTGATCGCTGTAAAAAAAGAAGCGGATGCCAATAAAATTATAAAGACTTTTTCTGATTCCGATATTCAGGTACTCAACGGTCGTTATGGGCCTTATATTACCGATGGCAAGAAAAATGCCCGTATCCCTAAAGATAAGGAACCGGCTGAATTGACCTTTGAAGAATGTCAGGAATTAATCGAAAAGGCACCTGTCAAAGGTAAGCGTAAATTTCGAAGAAAGTCTAATTAAATAACAACTACTACACTTATTTCTTTTTTAATAGCTTAGCTAACCATCCCACAAAAAATAAAAGCGTTTCCACAAGGACAATTGCAGCGCCGGAAGAAATATTAATGTAATACGATAAATACAATCCTGAAATGCCGGATAAGGATGCAATAACCGCAGCCAATAGCATCATCGCCCAAAGCTGTTTGGTTAATAGACGCGCTGTGGCTGCCGGAGTAATCAACATGGCAACCATTAAGGCAATACCAACGGTTTGAAGCGAAACCACAATCACCACAGCAATCATCACATACTGTAAGTAATTCAAAAATTTCACCGGTAGTCGCAAGGTTTTAGCAAGGATAGGATCAAAGGCCAGGACACGAAATTCTTTATAAAATACAAAATTCAAAAATATAATAATCATGCCAAAGATCGCTGTCTGCCATAAATCTGTATTGGATACGCCCAGTACATCACCGAACAGAAAATGCGTAAGATCCGCTGTGTAATCACGAACCGTTGAAATCAATGCAATACCTAAAGCAAACATCCCAGCAAAAACAATCCCGATAGCCGTGTCTTCCTTAATCTTGGAATTTTGACTAATGATTCCAATACCAAAAGCACTTAGGAAAGCTGCGGCTAGAGCCCACCAGAAAATATATCGGCGTTCCCCACCGCTCACCAGGTATCCCACGGCTACGCCCGGCAAAATAGAATGCGATAAAGCGTTGCCAAAGAAAGCCATACCCCTGAGTACTACGTAGACACCTACAACAGCGCAAACGGTTCCAACCAGTATGGATGCAATAAATCCCCGAAGCATAAAGGCGTAATTCAATGGTTCCAGAAGAAAATCAATCATTAGTGTCATCCTCATCAGGACAGCACATGTCACTGACTGCGAGTTGTCCATTACGGGTATCTACAAAGTGCAGATGACTACGAAACGCTTCAGCTAAAGCTTCAGA
>JARRPN010000162.1:0-5124 GCA_037382875.1 Calditrichaceae bacterium
CAACAACGGGTGCCTTTATAGGTTTCTTCCATGGCATAAGCAGGCTTTCGTGGTGGAAAAGGATTTGTTCTGAATAGGGATCACCTATCAACTAAATATTCATCACACCATTGCCACAGGTAAGCGCCTGATTAACCAGGTTCCCAGGAGCGATGCTGCAAAAACCACGCTGTGGCACAATCTTCTTCCCTACCCGTTCCGATAACGGCATCGGTGAGACAGGATACGACCTTGCAGGCGCCGGTGGATAGGGTATAAACGACTCCTCTTGCACACGGCGAAGATATTCAGCCGGACGATTGTCAGTTTGTGTTGTTCCGGTTGATGCTAAAGTCTGACTGGTATTCAGGAGTAATTCCGCAGAACCCACTATGCCGGCAGCAGCTATACTTTTTTTAAGAAAATTTCTACGTTTCATAAATGAACTCCTTAGCTAGTTCATTATCATATAAGCTTCGATATTTGTTCCGAATTATATCTTTTTTGCTTTGTTCATCAATCGACCCAATTGACCCAATCCAGAGGATTGCGGTGACCGAGCTCCAAATGGATGTTAACAGGCTTCCCCACTGGTAAGCGCAGCTCGCAAGTGGCCGAGCCCGGCCGGGGCTTGACCGACAAAACGTTATTACGCTCGGAGATCTTCTCGATGCCATAACGGGCAATCAATGTAACGTCCTGATCCTTGAGGGAGGTGACTGTCATGTCCACGGTTCGAGCTTCCATGTCCCAGGCAAGTTTGTCCAGTCTCGCACACGTACGAAGAAGCATTCCATTAATGGTTCCCTTGACCAGCGAAGGAGGAAGAGCTGGAAGTACCTCAATCTCACCGGGGCGTGAATAGGCCAGCATTTCCATCATGATCGCAGGAATTCCCCCTTGCGCATCTGCTATGCGCATGTTGGCATATGGATCGTGCGGACACAGAAGTGTGGTACCCACGAAGCCTTGTTCGAGCAATTGCCGAAGTTCACTGTCTACCATATAGTTGTCTTTGAGTCTTGCTCCTATCAACGCTCGTTGGCATTGACTATGAGCTGCCAGCCGCTCATGTACACGTTTCCGATTAGCTATGACCAAAGCTTTTGCCAGTTGTGGCGTGCGGTCCGGATCAATTTCATCGCCGGGCCAGGCGCCATAGCCTTGAGAGATGTGTCGGTGGTTATAACGCTCTTCCAGATCGGGCCACGCCCATTCCTTTAAAGTACCATCCGGTTCTATTAAGTATGGCGGCAGCTTGGCCAATATGGCCTTCCAGACCGGTATGTGGTCGGCTTCAATGCCCAGTAGTTCGCAAGCCTCCACTAAATTGGACAGGACTTCCCGGCAAACCGAAATGTCCATAGTGGCGTTGATCACTGCCATGCGCCCGGGATCCAGGTTGCCGGGATTATTTTCCGGAGAGAAGGATGGAACAAAGATGTAATTCCCGTTTTTATCTGTCACCGTAAGAAAGTCCTCGTAAAACAAGGCTAGATCTTTGTATATCGGTACCATTCGGTTACGGAGAAAATCCAGGTCACCAGTTACAAGATAATGGTCCCAGAATGGGCGCACCACCCAGCCACCGGCACTTATCCAGTAGGGGTGTGGCCATGTTTCCCCTGTACTATCAGCGTGGTCGAACATATTAAAAACGCCAGAATCTTTGGACGGCGCAATGGGATAATGGGCGCCGCGCATACCGTAAATATTTTTTGCGTTTGAGCGGTAGTCCGGGATCAAACTTTCAATCCAGTCGAAGTAGGCCATCTCACTTTCGAGGTAATTGCCCAGAGATATTGGCGCAATCTGCAGGTTGGTATTGACATTGGTCAGAGCAGATACGCTGCGATATTTACCGGTGGTGATGATAAACCAGTAACGGCACATTTCAAAAAATGTCTTAAGAAAAGCGCCTGAATAACCCGGGCTGGAATGCTGATCAGAGAGAAGCTCCTCAGATGACAGGCCATATTTGGAGGCGTCACCGAAATCCACAGTAACACGGTTGAGCATCTCGGACTGGATATTGCGGGCCCGCTCCAGCAGCATCGAATAATCAGGTGTGAGTCCTTCCAGCGACTGCAGGACTGCTTCTACCTTGTCCTCGCTATAGTCCGGTAAATATTCAATACGCGTGAGCAGCATCAAGGATGAGGCATTCTCAATCACCAGTGTGTCGCCATCCATTCGTGCCGATCCACCATTGCGGACGATACGGGTCACATTGGCAAAGCCCCTGTTGTCTATTGAAGGTGCTAAATACCCCTTGATAATCAGCCGCTGTTCGTTGAAATCCGTTTTGGTGTTGTCGGCGTTGCTTTCCTCTATCCTTCTGTTGCCCAGCCCCCCTCTGAAAACTCGTCTTCTGTTTTCCGACATCTTGATACGCACATTTACTGACTGTCCCTCAGGAGCAGTGAGCCATTGAACTACCACATTGTCGGGCCTTGATGTAAAGGTCCGGCGAATCCATTCGCCATGCTCGTCGGTCCAGAGAACCTTTATCTCAGTACTTTCAAAATCAAGTGTTCGGAGATAATCTTTAACCAATGCGCTTTTGGGAAATTCCAGAAGCATGGAAAACTGCCCTCGGCCAAATCCACCAAATCCACGGGTGACAGGATTTTTTTGCCATTCTTTGTAGGCTAACATTATAGCTTCCTCGTATTTTCCATCGAGCATCATTTGTCGCACCTGTGGAAAAACATTTGCAATCTTGGGTGCTTCCAGGGATTTCTTACGGGGTGTGAACAGGCTTTCGTGGCTGAAAGGAATCTCTTCGGTAAATGGATTGCCCGCCACTTCAATGTTTACGGCTCCATTACCTGAACTGAGACCCTCACCACCAGGTGCCAAAGAGCAAAAACCCCGTTGCGGCACAATCTTTCGCTCTATCCGTTTCGTCAGCGACATCGGCGAAACCTTGACATCGCCCTCTGATGCCACAAACACCGGCGCCTTAGGGAGTAAAGCCTCCGTTTGCACACGGCGAAGGTATTCTGCGGAACGGATATCATCCTGTGTCGATCCTATGTGGATCGAATTTTTATTGGAAATGCGGGATGATTTTTTTGAAGTCGCTCCGTTTGTTTTGAATGGAAACGACAAATTTAGAGTACTCGCAAGACCGGCAAAAAAAGTACTGTTCTTAAGAAAAACTCGGCGTTTCATAATTTCCTCCACATATTTGCCCAGAGTCTATTACAATCCACTCACATTTGGTTTTAAATAGCAGCCATATTCTATTCAATCGAAATATCATTTTTCTTGAAAAACTTGGGTCGATCCAAAGGATGCATAACTATTATTTGCTCACTGTTTTCAACGTTCAGTATCCTGCATCATCTTTAATAAGGTTTCGAATTTTTGTTGGC
The DNA here is from genome assembly GCA_037382875.1 of Calditrichaceae bacterium. Classification (GTDB taxonomy): domain Bacteria; phylum Calditrichota; class Calditrichia; order Calditrichales; family Calditrichaceae; genus JAFGKZ01. The sequence continues at coordinate 3,360 of JARRPN010000162.1, forward strand.
TGGTAATAGGTCTTGGCTCCATTTTATCACCCAGTTCCATAATATTCCCTGGTGATTCATTAAACGATGGCCATTCAGGTAATCCTTCCCCATTTGGATTTCCAGTGGAAATGAAGTTCACCCAATAAGAAGACATTACTTGTGCAATCTTCTCATCTTCCTTTGTCCATGGCCTTGGTGACTGATTCAAGTTGTCAAAAATATACGGTAACTCCGATGAATGGAATGTCTGATAGCGTTCTCGGGTATCGCCCGGCTGCTGGTGTACAAATAAGTATGTGTACAAATTAGTTTTGCCTGTTTTCTCGCGCTTCTTACCCCATAGATACATGGCAACCATGGACATATCGCGTGCAAAAGCCTTCTGCGATTCCGCACATTCAGCTTCTGTTGAAACCGGGTATAGCTTTAATATCTCATCCACATATTTACCCGCCTGTCGTTTCACCCGTTCCCTAAACTCCTCCGCCGGGACTTTGCCGTAATTTTGTCCTGAGCTTCCTTCATCAGCAACCATGCCGGTGAGCGTAACGACGTCATTCTGTTCACCCGCAGTAAATATCTCATCCAAGTTTCTTGGCAGAAACCAGCCGTCAACGATGGGAGAGAAGCGGAATCCTTGCACTTTCGGAGGCGTCAGATCAGCTGCAGGCATTGCTCTTAATTCTTCTATTGAAGAGACTTTCATTGAATCGGCAAATTTAAGTCCATTCTGTTCTGCTGATGTTAAGTTTTCTCTTGGGCCAAGCCGGGCATAGAATCCGCTCTGAGCAATTGCGCGTACAAATAAACCTTCGGCCAGTGGTGATGCCGTTAAATAGTTAACCGACATTGCCCCTGCCGACTGCCCCATAATCGTTACCCGATCCGGATCACCGCCAAATGCAGCGATGTTTTTATTAATCCATTTAAGCGCCGCTACCTGATCTAACAAGCCGTAATTACCCGATGAATTCTTTTCCGATTCTTTAGTCAACTCAGGATGGGCAAGAAATCCCATCACGCCTACCCGATAATTGATTGTCACAACAACCAGACCTTTTTTAGCCAGATGTTCGCCATTGTAAACCGGCACATTACCCGATCCTCCGGTAAAAGCGCCGCCCGGGATATACACCATCACCGGGCGCTTCTCACCTTCAAATTTGGCTGCCGTCCAGATATTCAGATGCAGGCAATCTTCACATACGTTTCCTTTTGGCTGATATTCAGCTGTCCAGGGACCAAATGTATCGTACATTTGCTGGGTGCAATTACAAGCATATTCATCGGCTTTCCGAATGCCTTCCCATGCCGGCGGAGGTTGCGGGGCACGCCAACGCAATTCACCAACAGGCGGCGCAGCAAAAGGAACGCCTTTAAATACTATAACTGAAGAATCTAATCCGCGCGCACCTAAAAGCCAGCCTTGTTCTGCGTGGACTTTAGCAGGCTGATTATCATTCTGCACTGAACAACTCAAAATCAACAATGTAATTAATATGCTCAGGACTATTTTATATATTTTCATTTTGAATTCTCGAATATAGTATTCATTATTTTCTGCTGTTTAAATAAATATTTATTTAGCCCAGGCATCGCCTTCCGGTGTGCGCCGCCAGGCGAAGTAGGCATCCAAGACTTCAAGCGATTCTGCGCTGGGAACCGGACCCATGTGCGGTGTTTTACTGAAATACATTACTTTTGGATTTTTATCACTAAATGCTTCCCAATCCGGTATTCCTTCACCGTTTGGATCACCATGCTTGGCAAAGTTCGTCCAATA